>CAMWZE010000406.1 GCA_947178685.1 uncultured Porphyromonadaceae bacterium | reverse complement strand
GGGTGTCAGTATAGAGGTGGATACCTGGGACACTATCCATTTTGATCTGAAAGTATAAACCACTAATCAACATAGCATTCAAATAAAATCAATTATCATAATTACTTTAATGCTCATAATTTTATGAACAGACTATTCTTAACAGCAGTTGCAGGCAGTGTGTTAGCCTTCTCCTCCTGCACACAAGAAGAAGTAACTCCGACAAAGGTGAAGGGAGAGGATTACTCCATCTCATTTCGCGCCGGCGTAGCGACTCGTGTCAATCCCGATCTGGACTACACGACCAACCCATCGACATTCTATGTGTCGGCCTATCCCAACAGCCACAAACCGATCAACGGTCAGAAACCAGACTCACTCTTCTGGGACGAACCGTTCTACCTGATGGGTGCGAATCTTTATGCCAGCACAAGCAATCAGAAGTGGCCCACTCGCGAACAGGCCGATAAGGTTGAGTTCTTTGCCTACGCTCCTTCGCTTGAAGAGATCCAAACGGCAGCTATGACTCAGCTTGATCAGAGCGACCCCGACTACAACTCGCTCCTTGAAAGCTACACCCACGGCATGCAGTTCTACAATCTCTGTCATGACAATGTGCCTCTCGACCCTTTGAATCAGGAGAATACGACATTCTCGGGAGTACAGCTCTACAAGGGTTTCAAACTCGGCCGATTCTATGTGGCGACAGACATATCGAAACAGGTAGACTTCATCACCGCACACATAGCTGCCGATGTTCCCTCAAATGAGGATGAAGCAAAATTAGGAGTTCAACTCCAATTCAAACACCAGCTATCCAACATTGAGCTACGAGCCTTCTCAGGCAACAAGGAATTCAATATTGAGATTGCAGGTGTGAGAATCGGTCGTCCCTACACAGGCGGAGCAATCTTCAACTTCTGCGATGCAGAGGGAAATCTTGACAACAAAGATGGAGGTCAATGGGGCATCTCAAAGAATCCACAGCGTCACCCGGTAGAGTATATCTATGGCGAAGGTGATGAAATTTACAAAATGGGTTCGTTCAACAGTCTTAACGGTAACCAGGTCGTGACCACTGCTTCTCATGCCACAGCAGCTCAGGCCACCTCCATTATGGGTAAGGGAGGAAATGCTATGGTGCTCCCCACTAAGAACGGAGCCTGGGCCGGCGAGGAAAATCCCTGGATTGCATCCAAATATGGTGCGGCCGCCGATGGTAAAGATCCCAAGCCATGGAGTGCCGACAACAAAGAGGGTGATATGTACTTCAGTATCCTTCTGCGCGTAACTCTCAAACCTGAAGCTAACGAGGTAAATCCGCCCCAGATCTATCCTTACGGCAACAACACCACAATGAATGTCGTATACATTGAAAAGGAGAAGAATACAAATAAGATCATCGGTCGTGTACCGTCCAAGACCTCAGCAATCGGTGCTAACAATGAGATTGTAGAGTTCGGTTGGGCATCAGTGCCCGTAGGTGTTAACTGGGAGCGTGGCAAAAAGTATGTCTATACCCTTGACTTCTCCGATGGTGTAGGTATACAGGATCCGGAAGATCCGAAACCGGGTACCCCGATTATCGGCGACGGTATCAAATTCAACGTATCTATTGTAGGCTGGGATGAAGTCAGCAACAACACCAACGTGCCACAGGAATATTAACAATCAATTTTTGGGGACATTCATCATTCCCCTCGGTCAACTGCATTAAAAGTATATGAATATAATAAGAGTGACATGTTTTGCTCTTGGAACGTTTCTCTTCGTCGCCTCCTGTTCTGAGGAGGCGGCGAAGCCTGACGTTTACGATTGGGCGGACGGGGAGATCTATTTCAAGACTTCTCTGCCTGACATCGCTACGTCAAGAGCAAATGATATGACGCTTGATCGCCTTGAATCTTTTCAGGTGACATGCTTTAATACAGGTGATGTAAAGAAAGATAACTCAGGTATTGTCTCTCCATATTTCGAAGACGCCACTTTTATCAGAAGTGTCAGTCCCTCGGCCGGACCGGTCTACATTTCGTCGCCGGCTGAAGGGCCGCGCAGCTGGCCCAACGACGGTGGTCAACTCAAGTTCATTGCCTTCTCTCCCTCCCTGACTGTAATGGCCTCAGGAAACAAGGCAATTGAAAATCAGACCGGCGTATCATTCTTCAATCTTATCAACAACACAACCGATATCTCCGCTCTGTCTGACATCGAATATGGACTGGGACGAGTACGGGTAAATCCGGATATTGCAAGACAATTTGACTTCATAACAGCCGAGGCGGCGGGTGAGAGATGGAAAGATTTCACCAGTGGCATCGAACTCTCTTTTCACCATCAGATGGCGCAGGTAGAACTTCAGGCCTGGGGCGCATCCGGAATCTACGATTTCGAAATCGCCGGTGTCCGCATAGGAAATCCGGTGGTTGAAGGCACCTTTATTTTCTCCGGCGCTTCGACTACCACCCACCAATGGCAGACAGAAGAAAATCCGGTCAAAGATAAGGTTGAATATCTTTATGGTAATTCACAAGATTGGTCGGATAATGATTACGCAGGAGAGAAGGTCTTCTATATAAATAATGCCGACCACAACTCATTAGAGAATGCCGGATCTATAATGGGACTCGGAGGGTGTGCAATGGTGCTCCCGACAGTCAACAGTAAATGGGAAGGTCTCGCCGACAGCAATATCTCATCCATCCCCTACACCACCGACAAGATGTACTTCAGTGTGCTGATGAGAGTTGCTGATTCTGCTACGGGGGAGCAACTTTATCCATATACCGGTAATCCGTATGACATGACAGTGATCCCCTTCGCCGTTGATAGATCAGGCACTATATCAGCCCGTCTCTATCCCGGTGAAAAAGAGGGGGAATATTTCAGCGATGCCGCCCTGACCCGGCCTTATATAACGGGTGAAGATATTACGGTTAAAGAATATGGCTGGGCTGCCATAC
>CAMWZE010000405.1 GCA_947178685.1 uncultured Porphyromonadaceae bacterium | reverse complement strand
GGTCGCAGCTGTCTCCGAAGCCGCAGCCAAGTCAGGAATATACTTTCTCTGAATAGGATTGATTCGGTTGGAATACTCCACGTCAGTAAAATTCACAATCCTGAAACCGCAGTCTTGGGGAAGTTTTCCACTCTTGCGATTCTTGCAGAACTGGTAGAAAAGCGTCTTGGCAAGAGTCGGAAATTTATAGTCGTAAACCATCATGGCGAAACCCTTAGCGGCATGTTGCCTGATGAAAGGGTCAATGATACCGAAAGACTTACCTGACCCCGGTGTGCCCAGCACGATTGTTCCCCGGAACGGGGTACATAGTTTTGTGATAATTATCTGATATTCAGACTTCGCTAAATGGGATTTCGGGTAAATGTTCCCAAATTGTTCCCAAGCCTTATTCAATTGCCCTTTGTCTGTTCGGTTGCTGAAACTAAGGGCAGATTTAGTTAGATTTGTGAGGAAGTCATCACGACTTCAAGGTGAGATTGGCAGTCGTCCGTAAATTTTTCAGTAGTTCAAAGCGAACCCTGACATAACCTTTGGAACGAAACCTAAGCGTTCTGTCTTAATTCAATGCAAAATTACAAATTATTTTTGTTAATCCCCCTATGCAGAGGGAGAAAAATCATCGGCAATGTCAAGTTTTCGTAAATAGGACACGGACGCGAAAGCCGATACTTGGGGAGGCTCTGGCGTCTGTGTCCTTTTGACTACGACAAGCTGTTTTCATAAAATCACTCGAACGATTACTCGGTGTATTAGACACGGAGTAATGTTCGATAGAGGACTTCCAAACATAATTAATTGTCTATCATCATGAGACAATACCATTGTTAGCATAACTTCAAAGGAGAGTCAACTTTTTTACCCTATAATAGTCTGAATGTGAGAGAAAATGATTAAATTTGCAATCGAATTGACTACCGTCAGTTCAAGACATTATGGTAAAATAAGAAGCGTTATGCTCATCTTGTAATTGGAAACCTGAGAAACTTTCAATCGTGTACAAGGATAGCATAGTGGTTCTCACGCCTATAGCGTGGGCTGCTATTGTTACATCTGTACACAAGGCTTTCTCAGGGCCTCCAATTCGACGTGGCATAGTTGGCTCACGTTTTTAGCTATAAAATGGATACAGAAAATAAAATAGATGATTTCTTCATACCAGACAATGAGGTGAAGCTGCCGGAGGAACTTGACTACACCCGAACGGTCGAGTATATACGCTCGGCAGAGGCGTTCTCACGCTCCACCTATCAGAGTGTCTATATAATCGACTACTTCAAGAGGAATTTCCTTTATGTCTCTCCGAATCCGATGTTCCTGTGCGGACTGTCGCCGGAGCAGATGATGGAATTGGGCTACCGCTTCTATCTCGAATATGTGCCGCAAGATGAGCAGTCGCTTCTGCTTGACCTTAACCGGGCCGGATTCGCGTTTCAAAGCACTATCCCGGTTGACGAGCGGAAAGACTGGTATATCCAATATGACTTCCATATATTGAACGACGGTCACCCGATCCTCATAAATCATAAGCTTACACCGATTGCCCTCACGTCAGACGGTCGTATATGGCTTGCTTTTTGTGTGGTATCAGCTTCCAACCATACCACTATGGGACATGTCCAGATGCACCGTGTAGGGTCATCTGACTTCTTTGAATACAACAGGATTACCCGCAGATGGGACAAGCGGAGTATGCCGACCCTCACCGACGGAGAGAAGGCAGTCATTACCCTTTCGATACAGGGCTATACCATGACGGAAATAGGCGACAAAATGTGCCTGTCGCCGGAAACCATCAAGAAATACCGTAAGCAGATATTTGAGAAACTCGGAGTTCGCAACATCACAGAGGCCATAATTGCCGCCACAAACAATAAGTTACTCTAAGTTCCTGCACAAATAGAAACGTGGGTAACGCTTCACGTCCCTGCCGACAGCGATGTTGGCGGCTATTCTCGCACACATATATGCAGCCGTCTTTATGGCAGCCTCACTCGTCTTATTCTCTTTTATGGCAGGCAACGCATCGTGTAGCCAGTCGCAACCCTCCACATTCCAGAAAGCGCAGTAGCCCGACATATATTCCGCAGCCCATTGCCGGAGGTCAGGTTTGCACAGCATATCCCTTTCATCTTCGGGCATAACTACTATCGCACCGGCTCCATTTACAAAGTCGAATGGCAGGATTATAGGTATAATCACATCTTTTGAGAGACAAGAACTACCTTCATTGACACTTTCTGCAATAACATCTATATTTCTAATAGTTTCTTCATCAGATGGGGATATTATTTGAATGGACTCAAAGCCCAACTGTTGAAGTTCGACTTTGATGCTGTCAATAAACTCAGTCGCTCCTACTACTGCTATTCGGCAGTCTGCTATCCGGCGTCTTTCTTCGCTTGTCATATTCATTTTTGATTTTACTCTGCAAAATTAGAACTAACCCCACGGCTGTGCCATACCCAAAAGTGTATGTTTTCATCGCCAAACGCATTTGTACACTTTTGGGTATGGCAGGGAATTTTTAACGGTCGTAACTTTGCACTAAAATAATTGAAAACTTTGTCATGGTAAGCAACATCGCAAATCGCAACGTCTCTCTTATATTTGCAATTTCTTCATTTGTAGGCCTTTTATATTGTATATACAGTGTAATTTTCCACGGCTCAAAATGGATCGGTCTTTGTCCTATTGTGATTTCAACATGTATATTCACGAAATTTTATTTAACTTACCGAAGAGAGATTAAAAGAGGCAACATTTATGGTAAAGTTAATCCTTTTAGGTAAAATACTGTATTCTGCAAGCAAAATGGAGTGAAACTCAATTGTATGTAGACATATTATGTTTACCTAAATCCGCTCTTCATTATAGTACTGTGCCATACCCAAAAGTGTATGTTTTCACCTCCAAACGCATTTGTACACTTTTGGGTATG
>CAMWZE010000404.1 GCA_947178685.1 uncultured Porphyromonadaceae bacterium | reverse complement strand
CAAGCCGTGCCAGCATCTTTATAGCCTCATATGCCTTTTGAAACGACCGAGGATTGCCACGCATCCAGTTATGATTATCCTCAAGTCCATCAAGACTTACTGTTATATTGTGAAGACCGGCCCGACGCAGGCTGTCAAGACGCTCTTGGGTCAGCAACAAGCCATTAGTAACTATCCCCCAGGGAAATTCCCTTTTATAGAGTTCATATCCCACATATTCAAGATCATTTCTCACCAATGGCTCCCCTCCCGTTATCACAATATTCAGCTTATGTGAATCCACGTGGGGCTTAATGGAATCAACCACCCTTAGGAAATCCTCCGCCGGCATATCGGGAAGTGTGGAGGAATTCTTACAGTCGCTTCCACAATGCCGGCATGAGAGATTGCAACGCCACGTACACTCCCAGAAGAGTTGCCGGAGAGGATGTTCCCTCCGGCGCTCCTTTTTGACCTTACGGTTGAGTTCGAGAGCTATCCGCTGTCTGAAAGATATTTTGTCCATCAATTCTTAATTTGATACATCATCTTCAGATATCTATTCCTTTCCATCCGATTTTGGCTTCAATTTAAAATCCACTGTAGCTTCCGCATGGCCTCTATACCAAGTGTTCTTATCATTGCGATCTTTTACATACTTGAGATCTACCAATGTGGAATCTGCAGCCAACGTCGGATCTTCCGGCACACAAACAACCTTAACTCTATCTACAAAATATCCTTCTTCAATGGAATAGGCTCCGTTGTCTGTCTCGGCCTCAGCCATAGGATGGTTATCCGAATCCAATTCCGGCACTGTTACCCTTACTGTAGCTTCAGCCACACTCTTTCCCTCCTGATTGGTGACTGAACCGCGTATCTCCCATGAACCTGTCGGTGTGCCATACATACATATAATCTCTCCTCCTTCTTCTGACGAAGAACATCCAAAACCGAGAAATGCCACACCCATGGCACACAGGCGTGATATCAAAGCCGAAAAATTGATTTTCATATTCAACATATCATAAAAACTATAACTACTTAATGAAGCACTCCAAGCAATGAACTCCCTCTATGAAGCCATTCTCTTTTCAAACTTCAATAATAAGATAGGTAATAGCTCGAAATACTGCATAGACCCCTAAAAAAATATGCGCCACGATTATGAGAAACCAAAATCGAGGCGCAATCTATTCAGTATCATATTTTCAGTTTGTACGCTATGCCTGAGCATGCGTCATCTCCTCTTTCTCTTTTTTGAGGTGCTTTTCTTTGTGCCGGTGCTTTTCTTTGTGCCGGTGCTCTTCTTAGATGAAGCGGTACTCTTGGTACTCTTGGCCGTCTTTGCCGGAATCTTCAATGTGGCGCCGGCGCGAAGGGCATCAGATGTCATTCCGTTAGCAGCCTTCAACTGTGCCACCGTCACGCCATATTTCTTGGATATGGTTGATAGGGATTCACCATTCTTGATCTTGTGTGTGGCCGGATTAGCCGGAGCCACCTTGGCAGCCTTCTCTGTCTTCGTGGTCGCAGACTGACTGTTCTTACTGTTCCTGCGTGATGAAGCGGCAGAGGATTGTGATGTCTGACGCACAGGCGTGGTCTCGGCCACCACAGGAGTGGCGTCACCGGGTGTAGTGGTTGTGATACGGAGCTGTTGCCCTACCCTCACGGCATTTCTGCGCAGATTGTTGCTCTTCTTAATTTCCGCTGCAGTGACACCATATTTCTCTGCTATCGTATACAGGCTCTCCCCTGAAGCCACCTTATGAACTATCACTGAGGGCTTCCCTTGGGCAGCCGCTAAAGCCACATCCGATTCACCCATATCGTCAGGCCATACCTCCGTGTCGCTCACAGCCAAAAGTGCGTCAGACGGCATATCGCCCGGCTCAACTGTGCCACGATGGGCATATTTATCCGAATCAAGATTCTTTATATCGTTCTCGCTCAGAAGATAGGCGTGAATCTGTTGGGAAGGCAGAACTAACGTATAGCTGGAATTCTCGCTTCCGGGAATAAGGTCGGCTCTGAACTGCGGATTAAGTATGCGAAGCTCCTCCACCGGGATATCAAGCACCTTCGAAATCTGATTGAACTGAACCCGATCGGAAATCTGAAGCGTATCGGTCACCAATGGCTTTACAGGGAGCACCGGAGAGATGTTATGCTGCGGATAATAATTCATCACATAGTTGGCCGCTATAAACATAGGCACATAGCCTCTTGTCTCTGCCGGAAGGTAATTGTAAATCGACCAGAAATCGTGATCCTTCACCTCTCCCCCGGCACGCCGTATTGCTTTGTTTACTGTACCGGGTCCACAGTTATACGCTGCGATGGCAAGCGACCAATCGCCATACATTGCATAGAGATCTTTCAGATAAGAAGCAGCACGCTCCGACGATACGTAGGGGTCGCGCCGCTCGTCTACCAAAGTGTTAACTTCCATACCGAGTCCCTTGGCCGTCCCTAACATGAACTGCCACAAGCCTGAGGCGCCATGCTTCGACACTGCATTCGGATCAAGCCCCGATTCAACTACAGGTAGATACTTTAGTTCGAGCGGCAGCCCCTGTTCTTCAAGAGCCTGCTCAAACACCGGCATATAATAAAGACTCATGCCTAACAATGCCGCCACCTGTTCACGACCGCGCTTAGTATAGCGATCTATATAGCTGCGCACCACCTGGTTGTAGGGCATCTCTATGGCCGTAGGCAACGCCTGCAGACGGCGGGTCATCTCCTCGTCGCTCACTTCCGGGTCAGGCTCAGTCTCGTAACGATTGTCGGTGGCGGTGTAGTTCTTTATAAACCATCCCTCAAGCAGCTTGTGATAGTCTGCCTCGAAGCTTTCGGGATAGACTATGGCCGGATCGGTGATGCTCGTCTTCAGGTCGAGTACATTCTGTTTTTTCTGTTTATCCGTCTTGGCGAATCCTGCCAATGATGCGGCTGCAA
>CAMWZE010000403.1 GCA_947178685.1 uncultured Porphyromonadaceae bacterium | reverse complement strand
ATATTGGCTTGATTAATTTAAATAGTTGCTACAGCAGCGGGGTTGCTTTTCTGAGCATTCTCCTGGCGACGGCCATTCTTCTGACCTTTACCCTGCTTGGAGCCCTTATTAGATTTTCCCTGCTTATTGTGGGCCATATGCTTGCCACCTTTCTGACCGAAACCGGATCCCATAGCTTTGCCACCATTAGCTCCACCCTGAACATACACATTCTCAAGGAACTTCACATAGTTGTCAGGACCGATGATCTCCTTAACCTGAACAAGGTACTCCTTCATGTCGGCAATACGCTGAGCGTTGCGAACCGAATCATTCATCTGCTTTTCCGCCTTACGAGCTGCAAGATCCTTCTGATCGGCCTTACCGGCCTGCTTGTTAGCCTTCATCTGCTCCTTCTCAGCCTTTAAGGCCTCCATCTTCTTCTCACGCTCTGCCTTACGCTTCGCATCAAGCTGCTGAAGCTGTGACTTCTGAGCCTCCGTGAGGTTCAAACCCTCGAAAGGATTCGCTCCACCCCTTTTCATCCCATGTTTCTTACCGTCTTTCTGACGATCGCCAAACTTCTTACCATCCTTCTGCTTCTCACCGCCACAGCATTTCTTGCCATCTTTCTTACACTGCTCAGTCTTGGTTGCATCAGTTGATGAATTTGCAGTTGACTGTGCCATACCATTGAAAGCCATAAGCGACATTGCCATGAAAGCTATCCCTAAAATTCTTTTTTTCATCTTATATCTTATTATTATTGTTATCAGTTTAATCTATATTATCACCTATTTACATCTCAGAATATTAACAGATTAATGTCCAATTGCATCATTTGTTAATAATCCATACATCACCAATTCTGAAAATCATAAATCACATCCGGACTTAAGCCATTTCCGATTAACCTAAGATTGAATTTTCGAATGATCCAATCTAATCTTTCCACCGGAAATATCATGACTCGCATCGAACTTCAGAAGACCTCCGTATCGGTGTTGTACGTCTCTTTGACTGATACAACAACAGAAGGCTTAATAGTAACCTACTGTTTAACGCAGATTTAACTATTAAGCCCTCAAAATAATAAATTCCTTTAAAAAACCACCTTACGCATTAAACCATCCCTTATAAATCCAATCTTTACGCGCACATCACACTCTAATGAATGAGGTGGAAGGAGAAGTAGTAGAGAAAAGGTAGAAGATAGAAATGAGAAGGTAAGAGTGAGGAGTGAGGAAGGAGAAAGGAGGAATGTGGAATGAAGAATGAGGAATACAAGCAAAAGCACTTGTAAAACCCTTGCGGGGAGGGGTTTGTTTTTTTGGAGCCTAAAAGATTTCCCGCGGAGCGATAAGGAAATCCCGAGCTCCAAAAAAATAACCCCGACCCGCTACCACAGAGTCGAGTGTCGGCACCCCCCTACCCGCTACCTCAGAAGCGAGTGCCCGCAAAACAGAAGCGAGTGTCGGCAAAATAGCATCCTTAATTGTGTCCGATTGTGCCAAATATGTATACAAACTCGGAAAGCTACACTTTTGTCACCCTCATAACCCTATGTTTACATCCTTTTTATTAGTTTTGCATCAAAATTATTCATAAGAAAAAGCATAAGCCAACAGATCATGACATCGAAAACACTCACGGCTATGGCAATAGCCCTAATCGGCAGCTCATCCCTGACACTCTCCTCCTGTGCCGCCGATGCCAAATCAACTCCCCTTGACCAAACTTGGGAAGCATACGACTCATTCAACCGCGTCTACCTCGACTCCACCAAATACATCTACAAAAACACCAACCGCGATGCCGCAGCCAAAGACCGCTGGAACGGCGCCGCTGCTATCTGGTGCCAGCCTATGTATGTCGATATGGCAATGAACGCGTCAGCTCTCGCCGAGAAAGAGGGAGACAAAAAAAGAGCTGAACAATACCGCGACCTCGCAAAAAAACTTCTCGAAGGAAATATCAAGCACTATGCCGGCTTCGACTTCGACGACTCCAATACTACCACCGGCTGGTTCATCTACGACGACATACAATGGTGGACCATCACACTCGCTCGTGCTGCAAAATTCTTCAACGACGACCGCTACCGCGAACTCGCTGAGAAAAGCTTCGCCCGTGTATGGTACGGTTCTCCTCGTGTAGGCGACACCGGTTCTTATGCCGACCCGACCAAAGACCTCGGTGGAGGCATGTTCTGGCAGTGGCAACCGCTCGAAAATCCCAACGCCAACCGTCCCGGAGATGGCAAGATGTCTTGCATCAACTTCCCGACTGTAGTGGCAGCCATGACACTCTATGATATAGAACCCGAATCTCGTCAGGCTGATCCGGCTCCCGAGAAGTGGACCAACGGATACGGCTCTTTCTCACGTCCGGCATATGAAACCAAACAGCGTTACCTCGACATGGCTAAAGAGATATACGACTGGAGCGTGAAGAACCTCGGTGACTCCACCACCGGTATGATCCACGACAACCGTCATGGTGAAAATGTAGGCGGCCATCCCCTCATCTATAATCAAGGTACATTTATCGGTGCCTCTATGCTCCTTTATAATGCCACAGGCGATCCACGTTATCTTGAACTGGCAAAGAAAGGCGCAGATTACTCCATCGACACAATGTCGGCTGACCACGGCTCACTTCCCTGGGCACACAACCACAACAATCCCTACGATCAGGGCAGTCTTGAGCAAGGTGTCTATCCTGCAATCTGGGTGCAATACATCAAGATGCTCTCAGATGCTGAAGGTGAAGGCAACAAATACGAGACATTCGTACTCAACAATATCGAAGAGGGTTGGAAAAACCGCAATGAATTAGGAATCTGCGACGGAGAGGCATGGACGCTTACCCCCACCGACACCATAATCGGCAGTTACGCAGCCTCCTATACCCCCTCTCTCATGCTCCTCTTCCCTCCGAAACAGTAAAGCAGTTAAATATCTAACATTTAA
>CAMWZE010000402.1 GCA_947178685.1 uncultured Porphyromonadaceae bacterium | reverse complement strand
ATTACAAGCGGATCAGACATATGCTCAAATCCGGATACTTTTTCGGCTACCGAACGGGAGTTCTCAATTGCTGCGGTAGGTTCCTCCACCGGTCGGTGATCAATGCGGGAGGCAATATATTCACGAAGTTTTACAGCCACGGGAATCTCCTTCTCAGGATCTTCAGTGAGCGAAACCCTGATTGTATCGCCTATACCATGAGAGAGAACCGTGCCTATGCCTACGGCACTTTTGATGCGTCCATCCTCGCCATCTCCCGCTTCCGTCACGCCCAAGTGGAGAGGGTAGTGCATATCCTCCTCCGCCATCTTCCGGTCAAGAAGAAGCATCGTCTCCACCATAATCACCACATTGGAGGCTTTGATAGAGATTACAATATCATTGAAATTCTCCTCACGACAAATACGCAGGAATTCCATCACAGATTCCACCATTCCGGCCGGTGTGTCGCCATATCGGCTCATGATACGGTCGGAAAGGGAGCCGTGGTTTACACCGAGGCGAATGGCTGTACCATGTTCCTTGCAGACGTTGAGGAAGGGCACAAGGGTAGAGCGTATTTTGCCGATCTCCTCCTGATATTCCTCATCAGTAAATTCGAGTTTCTTGAAAGTGCGTGCGGCATCTACGAAATTACCGGGATTTATGCGCACCTTCTCACAGGTCTCCGCAGCTTTGAAGGCGGCATTCGGATTGAAATGCACATCGGCCACCAAGGGCACATGGCAACCGGCCTTATCGAGTCCGGCACGTATCTCCGCCATGTTGGCTGCCTCACGCACACCTTGTGTGGTGAGACGCACGAGTTCTCCACCTGCTTCCGCTATACGAAGAGCCTGTGCTACACTTGCTCCTGTATCGAGTGTGGAGGTATTGTTCATCGATTGCACCCTTACAGGGTTATCACCCCCGATCAATACACCTCCGGCATTGGTGACAGAGCTGTTACGACGTTTATAATTATAGAACATAATGATTTATCTGATCATGGTTAGGAAGAATACACAACAGAATCCTACAAGATAACCGGCAAGCACTTGCCACACCGTGTGGCGTCCGAGCCATACACGCGCCGAACCGAGCAATCCGGTCAGGATGATAGCCGTTATCAGCCACCCGAAAAGTTCCGGCAGAGCAGCTCCATCCTTCTCGATGCGGACGAGCAAAGCCACCACTCCCGCTATGCCGGCGGCATGAGCCGATATTTTCCACCGGAAGTTGACGATCGTGCATATCACTGTGGCAAGAGCGCCGCCTGCAAAGAAGAGCGACAGCCAGAGCGGAGCGCCCTTGACGGCCATGAACCAGGCTGTGATGCCGAAGCATACTATGGTTATGATGTATGGCACAAATCGCTCGTCGCGGTTATTGAGCCCTACATCATCTATGAGATTGAATTTCTTAAGGAGAAGTATCAGAATCATTGGTACAACCACGCAGATTCCGGTCACTATCAAAGTGAATATAATACGCAGGCCCATGGGTGCCAAGTCGAGAATCGAGAGCCCGAAGGCAAGTATCAGACCATAGACGGGCATTAGCAACGGCACAAGCACCCACGACAACAGGTGGGATATGCCGTCGGCGAATTTCTCCCCATTGCTCTTCGGTGTCTCCTTTTCAGGCACCGGAGCAGGGTGTGGGGGAGTGGGAGGCGGAGTAGGTCCCGAGTCTTTCTCCGGACTTGGCGAGTCATTACGGTTATCGCCGAAAAGTCCTCCCTTTCGGTTGTTGAGACTGAAGTTATCATCGCGTCCGTCGGGCGACGGCACTTCAGGATAATATGAAGATGTATCTATTCCCATGGCTGGTCATGAATTTACGATGTCATGAATTTGATTTACCCGTTGCGGAGGATGCGTTGCTTGGCGCTTCATTAGCCTTAGGCGATTCGGTGGTCTTCACGGCTTGAAGGAACCGGGAGGGGACAGGAAGTTCGAAACGCATATCCTTGCGGGTGATAGGATGGGCGAAGCGGAGGGTACGTGCGTGGAGACAAAGACGATGGAGACGACTCTCCTTCGCGCCGTATTTACGGTCGCCTGAGATCGGATGGCCCATTTCGGAGGCATGTACGCGAATCTGATTCTTACGTCCGGTGTCGAGCGAGAATTCCACCAGTGAAAGGCCGTTTGCCCTCTTGATGACGTTGAAGCGGGTGAGCGCGAGTTTACCCTCATCCGGATTTTCAGTTGAGTATACCACAAACTGTGAGTTTTCGGCAAGGCGGCTCTTCATATAGCCTGAATCTTCTTTCACATATCCCTCCAGGAGAGCTACATAAAGACGGTCGAGCACCATATTGTTCCAATTATGGCGTAATGTCTCCTGAGCCTCCTCTGTCTTGGCAAACATCATCAGTCCTGATGTGTCACGGTCGAGACGATGCACCACATAGAGTTTGTTGCGTGGATCCTGTGTCTTTACATAGTTGCGGAGGATATCGTAAGCCGATTCCTCTTTCTTGTGGCTTTGTGTGCCTACGGAAAGGAGTCCGTAGCCCTTGTTGATCACAATCACATCGTCATCCTCATACACAAGCTGGAGCCTGGGGTGACGCAACACTACGAAAGGTCGGGAGATATTGATTTCCACCTTGCTACCGGGATTTACCGCAGCATCAAACACTGTCTGGACTGTGCCGTCTACTCTGAAATGGCCGTGACGCAACCAAGCCTTAAGGTCGGTTCTGCTCTTGTCTTTCAATTTCTCCGCCACGAACGCCAGCAGCTGCTTCGGCTCCTCGGTGTCGTTGGTGAATGTGAGTATTCGGTCTTCGCGGAATATTCGCTTCGGATTTCTTTCTCTGTTATTTCGTGACATCTTTAGTATATTGTCTTGACTTTGTAATCGTATATTAATATAACACCGGTGAGGATTAAGAGTTGCGAAGGTTACGAGGGAAACGGCTCAGAGAGGGACGTCCGGCTGAATTGCTCAGCAGCTGGTGG
>CAMWZE010000401.1 GCA_947178685.1 uncultured Porphyromonadaceae bacterium | reverse complement strand
GGTGCAAAGATATAAAACGCTCATGAGATATACAAACGAATATGAATGGCGAGGGATACGGTGTGGATGAGTCGGGATTTTTGATTAATTTTGCGGTTGATTATGACCACTGAGAATTTTCGTGAGGAATATGAGAAGATAGGGTGTTCAGTTCCATGTTCCCAAATTAGCTCACTTTATTTAGAGTCTTGGAACGTAGAGATACCCTATTCGGAGATAGATTCTCCTTGGCCCAGAGATCTATGTCCTTAAGTTTAACATTGGCCAAGCGTACTTTGAAATTTTGTTTTTTAGCGTCAGAATAGACTGATATTTTTGGATATAACGGCAGCATCAGAATCATCCGTGTGAACCCGTTGAGTTTGTTGGGCGATACCTTTGCTTTCAATATGCCGAATTCAGATTCAATTATGTCAGAGGAGATGTTGTGCCTCTGACTGTAACTATTGAGCATAGCTGCCTGTCGCTTGAAGTAATCCAGCATCCTGAGTCCGACACTGGCACGCCTATTGTTGGCGTTGCCGATCATTTCTCGGATTATATGGTGCTGACAAAAGGCATTGGTTCTGAGACTGAATCCCTCTTGTTTGCAAAGCGTCTCAAGATAGGTCACGGACTTTACGCAGATGCCGAGTTCCTCAATGAGTTTCCTATACTGGAGGAGAAAGGAATAAGCGTCGCTCAGATCTTCATCAAGAGAGTTAAGGCACCCCAGCATTTTCTCAGCCCAGCAGACCCATTCACGCATATTCATGAAACGCGCCATTGCTCGCATATTGGGAGGAAGAAGCCACGCTTTGTCAGTGAGGTGGTATTGCAGTCTGATCTTGCCGAGTTTTTCAGTAAGAGAAACAAACTCAGGATCCTTTCCGTAAACGTGCTTCATGCAGTTTCCCAATGTGTGGCTTATGTCAAGGTGATGGTCGATGTCAAGATCCCTGAAGCCACCCACAAGATTGTGCGCACCGTCGGATATCCCGTATTCAGGTAAACTTCCGGTTTTCTCTGAGGCCTTTTCTATAGCCTCCTTTACATCTTTGCGTCTGAAGCATTTTCCGACGTGCATGCCCAATACGGTGATATCATCATGATTCAGAGGTTTTCCTGTATGTTGGGCACGGACGCCCAACACCAGTAGAAGTTTATCTTTGTTTATCATTATGCTTTCATCTATTATATGGGCATATTTGCGGCCTTGTGGTAAATCATCCTCATAGACCGACAATCCAAGCTTATGTACCCAATTGGCCACGGAGTTGTAGCACGGAAGCTTTCCAAAGGAATCTCCAAGAACCTCCTCAAATATCCCTATTATGGATATTACGGTTCGCAGTCCGCATCCGGTTCGCACATAGAGCAGCACGCAAAGCATGATCAGCTGAATAGAGAACCTATGTCCGGGAACAGGTTCGAAAGTAACCTTCGTTGTTCTTCGGTTATTATTATAGTCGGCTCGTCTTTTTTTTTGAGTTCTTTCTTCAAATCCTTGATTTTGGCTTTATCGGCCTCCTTTTGGGATTTAAGTTTGGAGTTCTCCTTACGAAGACGTTTCAACTCTTGTTCCGGTGTCTCTTTCTGTGGGTTTGAACCTGATTTTTTCATTGTTTTTTAGCTGATTATTAGACCGTAAAGATACTAAAACCCAATGAAATATCCAAATTATCAATGTACTCTTTTGCGCTAAAAAATCAATATTTTTATGTACGTGTTTTTATTAAATTTTCAGGTGTTTTTGAATGACGTTTTCCGGAACATCAAACTGAACACCCTAATTAATAAATAAGTAGCTACGCACAATTAATGAAACGATCAGATAGAAAAAAAAGATCCTTCAGACAAGGATCCGGCATCGCCGTAATCGGAGAAGGCCCCACGGAGCAATATTATCTTATATCCATACAAGGTTTGCTTCCTGTCAACGTGTATCCAAAGATCGTAAAAGATGGTATGGAATACTTGGTGGCCAGAGTAGAGGAATGTATTGCGGATGGATACGATAAGGTATTTTGTCTCATAGATATGGACAATAAATCCGGTAAAAAAGAGAAAGTCGCCTACGAAAATTTCTTACGTCAATACTCCGGGAAACAATTCAAAAATAGCCAGACCGGTGGCTATACGGAGGTAATCATAATTGAAAATCATCCATGTCTTGAAATATGGTTTTATTATTATTTTCGTCTCACTACCGGACTATATTCTTCCTACGAAAAACTTAATCCCTTAAAACCGGAATTACGTAAGTTACTTCCGGAATATGAAAAGAGAATTGAATTTTTCAAGAAGTGCGGAGGTTTACATCAATATTTGGAATCTAAAGGAGGCTCACTTAATACAGCTGTCCGAAATGCACGGAGTTCAATATTACATCATATGGATAACCCGGAAGCAGCTTTCAGCGAAATGTGCAAGCTTATTGAAGTCTCTATACAGTGATCTAATTTTTGAGATATTTGATGAACCAACCGGGAGGTAGCGATGTTATAATATCAGAAGATCGGATGACAGATCACCGATTTTCAATCGTTTCATGATGTTAGGTTAGTTTGAAAAGTATTATGGAAAACATTCGAAAGCGGACGATGTGAATCGTCCGCTTTCATTATATTATATCCATGTCTCTCTGAAATGTTTTCGGGCGCATCGTCCATCCAGCGTCCGCGTTTTTAAAGCGAATCGCGACAACTGATTTGGTATCAATCAATTATCGCGATCTGGCGGAGAGAACGAGATTCGAACTCGTGGATAGGATTGCTCCCATCGTCGGTTTAGCAAACCGGTGGTTTCAGCCACTCACCCATCTCTCCAATGGTTTGTCTGAAGTAAGATGCCTTACGGCATTTTCAGTTGAGATTTATAAAATTAATCTCATCGCTTTCGGACTCTTCCTCCAAGCGAGTGCAAAGTTAGACATTTATTTTTTAACTACCAACTTTTTCACAATATTTTTTC
>CAMWZE010000400.1 GCA_947178685.1 uncultured Porphyromonadaceae bacterium | reverse complement strand
GGTCTGTGGCGGTAGGATATATTTGATGACCATTCTTATCTTCTACGGTCAAATAGAGTTTAAGGTATATGCTTGGATCAGCGCAGTCTACGCCATAACTACCCTTAGTGAATTTCAACAAATTACCATCAGTTTTAGGAGAATTCACATCAGTTGGGAAAAGATATGCGTACGGCTTATTATCATTTAAGCGCTGTGCAACTTCAGTGACCTCCAGATAAGCTTGATCGGGACAGGTCACTATATTTGCAGACTCGCTATCTCCACCGAAACCGCCTGAGAAAAAGGCACCCATACCCTCTTCTCCTTCATCCAGATTAAACCAATAACTGTTAGTCACTCTCTGAACAATGTCGGCAGCATAGATTTTGACCTTGTAATCGGAGATTCCACTCTGCACAAACTTAATATCAAATGCAGTATACAGATGCTTAAAGTTCAACGGGATTCCATAACGGCTACCGGATTTGGTAGCAGAGGTGTTATTTGCATAAACGACATCTATCTGATCCTTAACGAGATTAGGCTGGAAAAAGTTGATGACCCCGAAGGTATTATCTTCATCATAAATCTTCATCTTTGCATATGCCTTCTCTACATCGTCCGCTAATTCGTAATCATAATATTTAGAGCCCTTAAATTCTCCATATAAAGGCTGCTCGGGCTTAACGTTCATAGCAAAGAACTGACACTCTTGTGACCAACTCTCGTCCCAATATATATCAGTTTCCGGACGGTAGTAATGATCTTCCGCCACACTACCGTCATACTCACCGGGTGCCTTCTTCACCGATCTGATGAACGGCACAAAGCCATAATCATAGTCATCGGTTGAGAAGCAGCTGTACCTAACATCGTCCTTCAAATAAGTACCGAACACATAGATAGTGTCCAGATTCTGAAGGGTCACATCTTCACCACGGGTCTCAACGTCAAGATAGAACTCAATCTTCTGAGCTGCTGCAGCGTCAGCCACGGAAGGATTCTGATCGACGAATACGTCCTGTTCGCACGAGGTCAAAACCCCGCACATTGCCACCGGTAACAGTGACAGAAAGGAAGAATACTTGTTCATTGTCCTTTATCAATTAAAAGGTTAGAGTTATTTGTTTATTTATTTAAGTTGAAATTGCATTGTTATTTTTTAGCATCCCGACACATTGAGATCTATTACGTTCCAATCCTGCAACGATACGTTACCACTGCCATATTCAGGAGTTGGGAGCTTAAGAGCGTCGAGCACAATATGACACCTTTCAACGGGTTGAGCATGCACCTGATCGGTAACGTCAACAGTCGTAACGCCAATGCGTCCATCGGTCAGCTTATAGCGCAGAAGTATAGAGTGTGGCCTATCATCGTCGGCTCCTTCACTGCCGGTACGGGTGCGGCCACAGTGGCCTAATGTCAGAAACTCACCATAGAAGAAAGTACCCTCCGGCGCATTGCTCAAAGTCGGAGGCATTGCAGTACGGATATTCTTATTGTTAGGACCGGGATAGCGTGTCGGATCCTTACCTAAAGTGAATATCATACCACAGTTATCATAGCCATCGGCAGCTCCGTTGAATCCAATGGCCTGATGGTTGCCGTAGAGTACGCCCTGAATCGAGCTGATACGATGTATATCCGGAAAATTAAGTATCTCGACAGAATAGCGGCAGAAAGCCTCGGACATAGGCACTATAATATCTTCATCGCCGACTTCTATATCGTCGATCCATGAGGTCCAGAGATAGTCGGAGAGCGTTAATACACTCTCTGAAGGAGATTCTTCATCGCTACTATCAGTGCCGTGGGTCTTCGGAGAACTGTCGTCGGTGCCACGCAGGACTATTGAAAAAGTATCGTAGTGGTCAGGGTTTTTTACTCTGATATTTTCGCAATCAGAGTTCAGCGCGACGATTGAATAGTGACCTTTGGGAATATACATCATGGCCTCCTCCCTTGCCGGAAATGAATAGCGGAAATAGTGGCCACCATCGGTAGGGATAAAATAAAGTTCCATGTATTCAGGATCAGCTTCGGGGCATTCGGTCCAGTCAAAGATAACCTTCACCCACGTGCGTGGATCCTCGTCGACATCCGCGAGGAAGCCTTGTGGCTGCTGGTGTTCGCACGACACCATAAGAAGGAGCAAGACGATGTAAAAAATTCGGATCATAATACACCTCCTTTCCCGATGATCCATACCAGCGAGGCCTCGGCGCGTACCGGGCCAAACCAATGACGGTGGTGGGTGGAATCCCAGATGCTCTGTCCATCTTCATTGTGGTAGCGCATATAGAGTCCGCCCAGGTAGCCGAAACCGGCACTGAGGTCAATACGCAAACGGTGAGAAAGGACGAACGAGTAGCCGTATTCAACACCGGTGCTCCACGACGGACGCACGCGGAACGGCTCATCAAATCCGGCACTGAGTACGCCCTTGCCGCCTAAACAGAAATCATATCGAAGAATGGAGCCGAAAATACCGACGTGATGACCACTGAAGGGAAGACGGCCGAAATACTTGCGCAAAGTCAGAGAGCCACCCTGAAGACGCCAGTATTTACCCTTGGGTTTATTGCTCCACCATGCATACATGCCGTCGAGGCGGACACCCCACCCATTGCCGAAGCAAGCCTCGGCACTAAGATTGGGAACAGCCAATACGTCAAACAGCATATTAGTGCCCAAGGCGAGAAGAAAATCCCGTCCTGAACGATCAGTGGAAACATAATTTAGAGTATCGGAAGCAAGAGAATCAGAGGAGTCATTTCCGATGAGCGAACATAAAGAATCGGTATCATTTTCAATATAGTCTTTCTCAGGTATCACACCCTTATCGACTATCGTAGCATTCTCAGCAACATCGGATAACTTCCCGGAAGAGAAGGAATAAATAGAATCAGATGCGTCAATACGCACCGGGTAAGTATACGTTACTTTTACGCGGGCAGCCCGCAGTTCTGGAAAAACAGTGTTATAG
>CAMWZE010000399.1 GCA_947178685.1 uncultured Porphyromonadaceae bacterium | reverse complement strand
CTTCTCCGCTCTTTCGGCACGTTCCTTTGCAGAGACGGCTGAATTATATAGAAGAGGAAGCTCAACATTCTCAAGAGCTGTGGTTTTCGGGAGCAGGTTATAGTTCTGGAATATGAATCCGATTTTTCGGTTTCGTATCCTTGCCCGCTCGTTTTTACCCATTCCTCTCACGGGGATACCGTCAAGCAGGTATTCCCCGGAGGTAGGGGTGTCGAGGCAACCGAGGGTGTTGAGCAGGGTAGACTTTCCCGAACCCGACGTGCCCATGATTGTCACGAACTCTCCTTCATAGATGGTGAACGAGATGCCGCGCAGGGCCTTGACAGTCTCTTCGCCCACCTTGAAGTAACGTTTCAGGTTTTCTATCTTGATTATTTCTTTTGCCATTGCTGATAAGTAAGTTATTTCTTGCGGTTGGCTCCCGGGGGCTTGGGCATGAAGGGGTTCTCCTCTTTATTCTCTTTCTGAGCCTTCCCTTGTATCATATTATACTGGAGTGCTATCTTGTCGCCGGCCTTTATACCGGAAGTGACCTGCTGATATACGCTGTTCATCATTCCGAGTTCCACAGGTGTCTGAATGAGTTTGCCGTCACGCTCCACCCAAACTGAAGCTCCTTTCGCATTCTCATCGGCCACAGGCACCGGGAGACCGCTATCCTTGTCCTCGCTCTCCTGGGGATGAAATTTCAACGCTTTCAGAGGCACTGCAATCACATCGTTGAGTTCGAGGGTGTAGATCGTGAGATTTGCGGTCATACCCGGTATCAGTTTATGATCAGGATTTGGGGCATTTACAATCACCTCATATGTAACTACGTTTGACTCAGTTGTAGGATTCAGTCGCACTTGAGTGACTGTTCCGTTGAATGTGTCGTTGGTGTAGGCATCTACTGTAAATGTTACGTGCTGACCTACTTTCACCTGGCCTATATCGGCCTCATCCACGTTGCCCACCACCTGCATATTGTCGAGGTCGGCGATTACATAGAGATTGGCTACGTTCATGCTTGACACCACAGTCTGACCTACTTCGACCTCACGAGAGATTACTATACCATCAATGGGGGAGTAGATTTCTGCGTAGTTAAGGTTTTTGGCGGCACGCACACGGTCAGCCTGGCTCTTCTCATATGACAGACGTGCTACATCGTAGTCGCGTTGTGATGTTTGAAATTCATAGTCAGAGATGAGCTGTTCGTTGTGGAGAGCCTTGTCTCGCTCATAGTTTTTCTTGGCATATTCATAGCTTGCCTTTGCTGATGCCATATTGGCATCGGCGCTTCTCAATTCGCTGTCCAGAAGAGTCTTTTCGAGTTCAGCAAGGAGCTGACCTTTTTTCACCGTGTCGTTGTAGTCGGCATAGAGGTTCTGGATAATACCGGTGACCTGAGTACCGACATCCACTGAAGTCACCGATTCCATTGTGCCGGTGGCTGTCACAACCTCCGACAAAGAGGTGGGTTCAACAGTATAGGTTTCAAGCTCCATTTTTGTCTTTTCCGAGCATGATACCGAGGCAGCGGCCACTATTGCCGCCGATATATATATTGCATATCTATTCATATTGATTCATTTCGGGTTAGAGAGTTACATTGGATGTGGCGTAGTAGGAAATAGTCTTGTTGGAGAGGATTGCCATGAATTTGCTTTGGAGGAGTTCCAGACGCGCATTCAGGAGATTATTGTGGGCGGTGAGAAGCTCAAGGGGATTCACAAGACCGAGTTCGAATTGTCGGTTCACGAGGTCAGCTGTCATCTGCGTGGCCTCAAGTTGCTTCACACCACTTTTATATTTAGCCTTCGCATTGTCGGCATCAATATAAAGATTCTCGATAGTCTGAGAGAGGTTGTTCAGGAGTTCCTCACGGGTTATATCGTAGTCGAGGGCCGCAAGTTTCGCTTTTGCCACAGCCCTGCGGGTGGCGTTGCCATCGTAGATAGGAACCGACACCGAGACTCCTACGTTTTCGTTGAGACCGTGTCCCATCTGCCAGCCCCAGGATTTACCCCCGGAAGTATACCCTGTGCCCACACCACCTTGCAATGCGATATTCGGGAGATTGCCGGCCTTTGCTATTTTGATATCGTTGGCGTAGACATCCTTGCTTATCTCGTTGCTCTTTATGCCAGGCAGCCATCCGGCCGCAAGGTCATAGGTCTCTTTCATGGCCGGAAGAGCGGGTGAAATCTCGGAATCTGACAACGTGGGATTCTGTATATCGAAATCATATTCAAGACCGAGATTCAAGATTTTCTTCATGTTCATCTTGGCCGTTGCAAGGTTGCTTTCCGCCTGGGTAAGATTATATTGATCCTGAGCCATCTGGCTTTCGATCTGGGCATAGTCAACTTTCGAGGTACGTCCGGATTCCATGAGACGTTTAGCGCGTTGGGTCTGAGAAGTGCTTACCTCAAGTGTCTGTCGGGCAATCTCTACAGTTTCCTGGGCATACATTATGTTGAGATAAGCCGAGAGCACACCAAGGGTTATCTCTTTCACGGCATCATCTCCGGCAAGGAGTTGCTGCTGACGTTGAAGCTTGGCCGATTCAAGACGGTATTTACGGACATTTCCCTCCCAGACAGTCCAGGATGCATTTACACCATAAGAGCTTCCGTAAGTGTTGGAAGTGCGTCCCTCGGTAGATACCGGATAGTTGGTAAAACTCTGATTGGTAGAGAATCCTACGGTAGGTAGCCATTCATCCTTGGCGGAGCCGACATTTTCATCGGCCTGAAGAATTGAGAGCAAGGAGCGTCTCACTTCCGTGCTGTGGGCTATGGCATAGTCCATGCAGTCATTGAATGTCCATTTCTGTGGCATCGTTGACTTTGTGGAAGCCGTGACATCTGCCGGGGTTATATTGGAAAAAATATTTTTCCCGGCTCCTGCAGTCTGAGCATTTCCCACAAGTGGAACAATGGCAAAAAGCCATAAGATTTGTTTATGATATTTTCGCATAAAATTATAC
>CAMWZE010000398.1 GCA_947178685.1 uncultured Porphyromonadaceae bacterium | reverse complement strand
ATCCTATACTGTTGACAATTCGTCAGAAATTAATAGATATAGAGAGAAGGAGAGACGGATCAATAATGAATATAATTCGAAGATAAGCTCAACTAAATCTGCTATTTCCAGTTTAGAGAGAACAAAAGAAAAACTTGATCCGGTTGTATATGATTCTATGGTGGATACTCTTAAGAAGAAACAAGCTCTTTTGGAAAAACAAAAAAAACAGGTTGAGGCAGAGCTTGAAATTCAGAGGAAGTATGCGCGTACTAAACTTCTAAATAATCTTAAGGATAACGCACGAAGATTGATTAGACAATCTATAGAACCTGATTCAGGTGAGCTCTATCTATCTCTTGCCGATGATATGCAAAGCAATATTAACCATGCGGAGCAGAAGATGAGAAGAGATCTTGAGTCGGAATATGAAAGAATGCGCAATACCTTTATAAGCCAGTTGGAAAGACTCATAAAGAAAGTTGAGGCAAAAGAAGATGTTGAGAACAATAAGAAAATTATAGAGGAACTGAAATGTAAAGTTTTGCGTTTCAGTCAATATTTAACGACAATATGATTTTAAAATGAGTTATATTAACGAGTATAAACAACGTAAGGGAGCCATATGCTCTTTGCTTGGACAAGCTTCGGCCATCTTTAAGGACATTGATGAGTCGGACTCTAAGAGCTTGGAGGAACTGCGAAAAATCACAGAGGAAGGAAAATTCTCTGTAGTGGTAGCCGGACAGTTCAGTGCAGGGAAATCAACTTTCCTGAATGCACTGATGGGTGAAAAGTATCTTCCCTCTTTTACTAAGGAAACTACTGCTACAATAAACGAGCTGAAGTCGGTAGATGAAAGTCCTATTGGAAAACCTGCAATAAAGGTCAACTATCGTGACGGTCATACAATAGTGTCTGAAGATGTTTCGCTGGAGAATATCTCTAATTATGTGTGTACTAATGGAGATGATGTAATCAACAAGATAGCTTCCGTTGAATTATTTTTGGATTCCCCGTTCTTAAATAACGGAGTACGCCTGATTGACACACCGGGTCTCAATGGTATTGCTGAGGGACATAAAGAGGTTACTTATGGTAAACTCGGAGAGACACATGCCTCTATCTTTATGTTCTGTGCCACTGCACCCGGGAGTAAGACAGACTACGATCTTCTTAAAGATATAAAGGATAGTGGTAGTTCCATTATATTCGTCCTTAATCAGATCGACCGTATTCTTGAATCAGAAGGAGAAACACCGGAAAGTGTGATAGATACACTACGAAAAGGTTATGCGTCAAAGTTTGATGATACCTTGCCTGAGATCTGGCCAGTGTCTTCATATGAAGCTTTGGTAGCTCGGAATAGTGTACCACTCAAACATAATGATCGTTTTTATAAAACTACAGAAGAGAAGAATATGCTTCTCCTACGTAGTAGAATGGAAGATTTTGAAGACAGACTTCTTAAATACCTTACTACGGGCGAGAGAACTAAAGCCGAGCTGCTTTCTCCGGTAAAACAGTTGGAATCCAAGATTATAAAAGCCACTGAAACCTTAAGTCAAAGGCTCTCTCTTTTGAATAGCGATATTTCTGTTTCGGATCTTAAGGAGAAGAAAGAAGAAATCGAGAAAGAAATTGCCAAAGTAAAAGAAAAAAATAATGGCAACATCCGTTCGGTGCGCAACAAGGTCAGCCAATTGATCTATGATACAGAAGACGGTATAAAGAGTGATAGCAGGGAAATCCGCGGTAAGTTTATGGATCAAGTGGAAAAGTCTGAAGGAGAACTTGACGAGTTCGAGGCAAACTCCCGTTCTTTCTTACGCAGAATGGAGAATCAGTACAAGGAAGCGATGGAGTCAAGGCTTGATTCCTTGAATAAGAAAGTCCGTAGGATTGTTTCAGAAAGCTTTGAAGAATATTCGATGATGGTTAATGACCATTTGAATGGAAAATCTAATAGCGTTTCTTTCGATGTAAAGGCTGTAAATCTCGATTCATCGTATTTTAATATCGACCTGGATATTGAAGCTTACGAAAATGAGCTGGATAACCTTTATAATAGGCAGGATAAGGCCTCTATGGCAGCAGTTGAAGAAGCTCATTTAGCTATTGTTGCCGGAACCAATCTTAATAAGCTTAATCAGGCAAGTGAGGAGATTTCGAGCTTAAAGAATTACTATGGAACCAGGATTGATAATCTTGGTCTGCGTCCCGGTCTTGAAGAAAGAAGTAGGAATGTCACTAAAAAACAAGGCGGGGTGAAGGGTTTATTTAAATGGATTTCTTCTGGCAGTCGTGACAAGAATGTCATTGAGTATTATATGGATTCAAGCCGTCAGGAAGATTATGACCGTAAGTTATCTGATATACGGCATGAAATGAACTCAGAACTTGACGAGGCTAAGAGCCGATTAGAGGCTCTTAAAAGAAAAGATACTGATGTAGATGGCCACAGAATGAATGAGCGAAAGTATAATGCGGAGCTACAGATGCTTGAACGGCAAATTGAACGTTGCAAGGCAAGACGGGAACAGAATCTAAACAAAGAGCTTCGTAAACGTACCCGAGCTGCTAAGGAGTATGTAGGATCTCTCTTGGAAGATATCGACAAGAATCACAGGGATGCTGCTATAAAGGAATTGAGAGAGCAGGAAGGTCATATTTCGGAGCTTATCACTAAGGTCATCAATGATATATTGTCTATAGCTTGTGATGAAAAACAGAAAGAGCTGACTCTGATAATCGAGAAATTGGAATCCGGTGCTGAAAAAATCGAGAATGAACGTAATGAGATTTCTTCAAGACTGGAGGTTCTCAAGGCATTGCGGGAAGAAACCGTTGATCTTCGCAGGGAACTTGAGGATATTGAACCGGATGAGATAGAACAAAAATAAGAAAATTTCTTAAAGAAATCCAATATGGAAGATAGAATTGATTTATTAATAAAAGTTGCAGACTTCCTTGGAGATGATGGGACTAAGGCGTTG
>CAMWZE010000397.1 GCA_947178685.1 uncultured Porphyromonadaceae bacterium | reverse complement strand
GCACTCGACATCATGGGTATCAATTCTGCCAACTTTATCGTTCTCCCGAAGGTTATCGGGTTTGTGCTTTTTGTTCCCGTATTGTGTGTGCTCTCTATGGCTACCGGTCTTATTGGAGGTTGGTTCATAGCCCAATTCACCTCAATGCTATCCGTGGAAAACTATGTCTACGGCATCCAGTCATTCTTCAATGAATGGTTCGTATGGTATGGTATCATAAAGACTCTTGTCTTTGCCTTCATAATCTCAACGGTGGCAGCATTCTATGGATATTACGTAAAAGGTGGCGCACTTGAAGTTGGTCAGGCAAGTACCAAAGCTGTGGTGTCCAGCTCCATTCTCATTCTCCTCGCCGACGTTATTCTCACCAAACTTCTCCTCCAATAAATATTCGCTATGATTGAAGCTAAAAATATATCTAAATGGTTTGACGGGCAGCAGGTATTATATGATATCTCCGCTACATTTGAGACAGGTAAAACCAATCTGATCATCGGGCAGAGCGGTTCCGGAAAGACGGTGTTCATGAAGTGTCTCATCGGACTACACACACCCGAAGAGGGTACAATCCTATATGATGGTCGAAAGTTCCGATCCATGGACGCTGAAGAAAAACGAAAACTACGCACTGAAATAGGCATGTTGTTTCAGGGGTCTGCACTGTTCGACAATGAAACTGTGCTCGGTAATGTGATGTTCCCGTTGAAGATGTTTAGCAAAATGAGTAGAGAGGAACAGCTGGAAAGAGCTCATTTCTGTATTAAACGAGTCGGTCTAACAAATGCCGACAATAAATTCCCCTCTGAAATTTCCGGTGGTATGCAGAAGCGTGTGGCAATTGCTCGTGCAATTGCACTAAACCCGAAATATCTCTTCTGTGATGAACCAAACTCCGGACTCGATCCCCGTACATCGATTCTTATCGACGAGCTCCTCAGTGATATTACACATGAGTATGGAATAACAACAATCATAAACACCCATGATATGAATTCCGTGCTTGGTATAGGCGAACATATTGTCTTTATTAATAAGGGCCATTGCGACTGGACCGGTTCCGATCGCAATATTTTCCGAAGCACCAATAAAGATCTCAATGATTTTGTATTCGCTTCACAACTTTTCAAAGAGGTTAAGACCTTCCTCGAAAGAGAATATGAAGCAGGTCACGACAGAAGCTAATTAGCCTCTTGGTTCTATCCATACCTTCAACTGCACTTGAGTAGTTGATTATACATTAATATTAAGAAGTTCAAGAAAATTTCTTTTCAACTCCTGCTTCACGTCATCCATATCAATATCCCTGCCGGTTTCCACTTTCAAGGACGTAACCCCCTTGTCAGTAAACCCGCAGGGATTTATCATATTAAATCCGCTCAAATCTGTATTGACATTCAAGGCCAACCCATGCATAGTGCAGAAACGACTGCATTTTACACCAAGAGCACATATCTTCCTTTCTTTGTTATCCCCCTTTCCTATCCATACTCCGGATGCACCATCTACTCTTTCACCCTTCACTCCAAACTTTGCTATCGTGCGAATTACTGTCTCTTCAAGTAGTTCCACATACCTTTTTATACCTAATCCATGGGATTCAAGGTCAAGAATCGGGTACATTACTATCTGACCGGGACCATGAAAAGTAACGTCTCCCCCCCTCTCAATATGACGGCATGCCACTCCTCGTGCTTCATATTCCGCCTTACTCAGAAGAAGGTTGGATTCCCTTGCATGTCTACCCAATGTCACAACAGGTGGATGTTCTACAAAAAGTAGCCACTCCTCCGATACATACTCCTTTCTCTTCTTTGCCTCCACCATTCTGTCAAACAACTCTCGTTGAAGCTTCCATGCCTCATCATACGGCATCTCACCGAGATCCTTGCTTATAATACTTATCATTTCCATGAAACAATTATATTGACGTCGTTAAGTTAGGGTACATGACGCTCTGCATGGTAGCTGGACCTAACCATCGGGCTACTTTCAATATGGCGAAATCCCTTCTCTTTGCCAATTGCTCCATACTCTGCGAATGTCTCCGGTGTTATATACTCTTGCAACGGATAATGTTGTTTGGTGGGTTGCAGATATTGTCCTATGGTCATGACTTCACATCCTACATTAATAAGATCATCCATCGTTTGAAGTATTTCTTCTCTGGTTTCTCCGAGTCCGAGCATTATCCCCGATTTACTCCTGATTCCGCTTTCTGCTATGTGCCTTATAACAGCGAGTGAATTGTCATAAGTAGCGAAGGTCCTTACATACGGTGTTAGTCTTCTCACTGTCTCCAGATTATGAGAAATTACTTCCGGGCCCTCTGCGATAACCATATCCACCAGTTCCATTCTTCCTTGAAAATCCGGGATAAGCACCTCCATCGTAAGCTCGGGACACTCCTCTTTCAGTCTCCGAATCATCCGAGCCCAGTGGCCTGCTCCTAAATCCGGCAGATCATCTCTGTCTACCGATGTTATCACCACATGCCGGAGTCTCAGCTGCTTGATTGAATCAACAATATCCTCTATCTCTCGCTCCTCAAGCGGAAGTGGCTTTCCTGTAGTGACATTACAAAACTTACAGTTTCGCGTACATATATTGCCACCTATCATGAATGTAGCAGTGCCATTACCCCAACATTCAGCACGATTTGGACACATGCCGCTTGAACATATGGTGTGAAGATTCTTCTCATTGAGTAAACCAACAACCTGACTCGTTTTAAACCCCCTTGGCAGTTTAATCTTTAGCCATTCCGGTTTCCTACGGAAATCTACTTTATTCTCTCTATTATTAATATTAGGTTGCCTCACAGCTGGTATCTGATCGGATTTTGTGTTTGTGTCGAGTTTCATGATGAAAATAATATTGGTAAATGGTTATTAAATGTGGTCATCGGTAAATTCCCGCACCTTCATTCACTTCACAAAATTAATAAAACATCACGATTAATCAAAAGCGCTACATTATT
>CAMWZE010000396.1 GCA_947178685.1 uncultured Porphyromonadaceae bacterium | reverse complement strand
ATTTCCATCCTTCAAGAATTTTGTCAACTCCACTGCCGGCTTTATCTGAGCGTCCTGTCAATCTACACATTTTCTGAAGAGAGGGGTTACGGCACTCGCTATGTCCGCCTTCATAATACTGTGGAACAGAAATCAGCAGTGTCCCGGGATTGCGCATCACAATTCCGTCAGGACGCTTTTCAACAACCAGCCTCGGTGAACGGCTATAGCTTGCATGGACACACAAGTTGATAAATGCTTCTCTGACCGCTTCGTGAGTAGGTGTATCTTCCTGTCGTTCATCTCCTTAGAGAACAAATGGTTTTGGCAAGAACGCATGAAGTTTGGGCAATACACGTCTGTAGAATTGAAACAGATTGCATTCCCATGTGCCATCGGGATAAACCCGGTCGATCCACCTCGTTTTGCTCGTATCTTGCGGGATGTCTCGATAATCAAGCATAAAGTCCGGCAGACAAGCTACATCGGTTATGGCCTCGGTCTTTCCAAACATCAGCAGTCCGGCAAGAGTAAAACCCTCTTCTCCCGATATTCTATCCTTACGGTAGCCTCCAAGTTTCTTCATCAGTTCCAAATCCTCAAGTACAGCCCATGGATGTGAAGGTGTCAGATTGGTAAACAATGTGCGATACTGGCGAAATGATGTAAGGTCAATGTCGTCCCATCTATAATTTGGTAATATTCTTGCCTCCTGAAGCACCTCGGAGTTCTTCCTGTCGGCAAACATTTGGGATACTGTCGATGGCTCGCATCTATAGTCCCCCTCATGGTCTCGTCGGTATGTGCCTGTCATAGGGTCTAATCCGACATACACCGGACGTTGGTCTCTGGTTGCTCTCGGAATAAAAAACGCAAGTATATATCCGTCGCCATACGCTTCACTCACAACATCTTTATCCGTCAAAAGTGGCAGACTGACTTTTTCGCGGTCATGTTGCAAGTCGGAAAACTTTTTCTTGAAGTCTGTCACAGTCGCTTCGTTCAGAGGGTCTACCGAAAAAATGCCATGTTTTTCTCTGACTCCGAATATCACCACACCGCCGTCAGTATTTGCAAAAGAGGAATAGGTTTCCCAGAATGCCCTAGGGAAACCGCCTTTCGCCGACTTGAACTCCACCTCGCCACTCTCCTTGTTGGCGAGCAGTTCGTCAATAAATCCCTTGATTCGCAAACTCTCTTTTATATAGTCAGATTCCATATCAATTCTTTAAAAGTATTTTCAATCGCGCACCACGTCAGTAGCCGATAACCGTCGGCAGTTGTTCTCGTCATCCCAACCCGCTCTAACTTCGCGATTGCGATCATTGAAAACCGTATCGAGTTCTTGCTTCTAGACGACGCCTTTATGCACGTTGGTTAGAGATACGTTGAAACGGCACTCTCCTCTGGTCAGTAGCAAGCCACCCTGATTTTGAAATAATATTATCTGTCCGTCATCCATAGAATTAAGACATGGGTTTGATCATGGATTCGATGAAGCGGACTTCGTCATCGGAGAGATGATACTTAGCATAGAGCTACGCGTCGATTTCCTCCACACTCTTGCTCCAGTCAATATCACTATTCTCAGTGAAGTCTTGCATAGGCACATTTGCCCAAGTATCTTTAGGGTTATGTTGAGTGGCTTTGAGTGTTCCTAATAAACACCTGGCAAATTTTGACTTGACGTATTTCAAACACGCGGACGCCTCCTCAGAAGAGGGAAACTTGCCGATGCTGAGGAAGGTGTCCGTGTGTCCGATTACCGGCACGCCGATTACCGGCGTGCTGAGCACCTCGCCGATGGCACCTGTGCCATTAGCCTCGGGAACAAATACATTATAAAAATCTAGGTAGTCACATGGTTGCAAGTATTTAGCGTTTATCCATCGGATTTCGCGTCCTCCTTTTACACGTCCCATGATTTGAACGCCCTTACCTTTAATCTTTTGTTCTGAATCGACAAAAATTTCTGTCAGATTTTCAAAGGCATTTGATGTGATTTTTGCTGCTGTACCTTTGCCTTGAACTTCTATTATTCGAGGTATGTTATTCAAGGCATAATCTGAAAAACGGTATATACCTTGTGATGAAACCATTTGTGTAAAAGTCCCATGTACAAAGTCTTTATGAGATTTTACTTTGTTCATGATAGATACAAGTTGGGGAAATTCTGAGAAGAAGCCGATTGCTCCGAATTCCTTTTCCGAATTTCTAAACCCAATAGCAACTCCTCCTTTTATGTCCACAGTTGGAAACACTTCACTAGACTTTTGGAAATAGTCAACAACCTTGAAATGTGTATCTGACAACATTTTATCCATCCACTCTGAAGGAGTCTGGCCTACTCTGAATAAATACCTTCCAGGGGTAATCAGAGTCACAATAGGTGCGAGCCTAAAGGCAGCATCATAAAACAAATGGTATATTGGTGCCTTACGAGTACTTTCTCCTTCTTCTTGATACGGAGGATTACCTACTATTGCTTTAATTTTCACGTCTTTGCCTACGAGGTCGTGAACTTTCTTGATGAAAAGTTCAGGTTGGTTTTTGATTTTGTTAATAAGGTCATCGGGCGCCCACATGTTGGTCTTACCTTTTCGGAAACCGAGGAGAGTGCGACGCGTGATGGCTTTAGCCATTGGGGTTTTGCAGATGACGAAAATGTTTTCTGCAACGGCTTTATCCCAAAGGATCAGGTGCTGTTCGAGAGTTTCAGGCGAGAACATTGCATCGCGCAGTCGCGAGCGGTAGATATTGTAGGCGAGGTAGAGAGGATAAAGACCCGACTTTGAATTGATTTCAAGGAGGTGGCTATCCGGCGAGAAAACATCGGTAGTTACATCGCCTCGCTCGACAAAGCGTGGTTCTTCAATAGTCTCCGAGAAGTTCTCGTTGAAGAAAGTATATCCGCCAAGAGTGTCGCTCATGTGCATATTGACTACGTGCCACGGAGTCAGGACTTTTTCTTTGTCCGGCTTACGGAACGTAGCGAAGATAG
>CAMWZE010000395.1 GCA_947178685.1 uncultured Porphyromonadaceae bacterium | reverse complement strand
CATTTATTCACATTAAGATGATGCTTTCACTGTAACATATTCCACCGTTTTGTGTCGTTATATAAAAGAAGAAACCTCACAGTGGACGAAATACAGTTCAGACAACGCATAATGCCGCTTCACAAGCGCCTGTTTGCTTACGCACTCTCGATTCTTGGTGACGAGAGCGACGCGGCTGACTGTCTGCAGGAGGCTTTCATTAAGCTTTGGGAACATCGCCAAAGGATTGCTCAAATCGACAACGTGGAGGCCTATGCTCTGATCACGGTGAGAAATATCGCGGTAAACAATCTCTCGAGAAACCGTATCCAACGGGCCGGCACTCCGGAACATCCCCCGGAATTCATTGACCCTCAACCGGGGCCGGGAGACCAAATAGAGCGGCGCGAGCAACTTCAAGCCGTAGCCGCTATGCTTAAGGAACTCCCGGATAATCAACGGAGAGTGATTATGCTCAGTGCCGTCAGCGGCCTCTCCAATACACAAATCCGAGAGGCCACCGGATTCTCCGACGACAACGTCAGAGTGCTCCTCTCAAGAGGTAGAAGAAAACTGAGAGAACTATTCTCACGCAACAAAAGGCCCTAACTGCCTATCAACCTTAAATCCCATCGGCAATAGCCTTACGGGGCATCATCGCAACAAATTAAGAAATGATCGAGAAAGACAGACATATAGATTTAACCGATATCGAGCTCCAAAAGATTCTCGACGATTATGCCGAGGCTTCTCTTAGAGCCTTGGAAGACTGCGCTCCTCCCGACCTTGAATCAAGGCTTGATGCCACGATATCAAGGCTCGCCCATAACACCCGCAGACGTCGCATATGGATCAGAGCCTCGGCTGCCGCTGCCTCTATAGCAGTTATGCTGACAGTCGGTATTGGAGTAATGCGGCATCAGCAGAATATTCCGGCCGCAGTTACTGCCGAGGCGGATATTCCCGACACCGGCTCAGGTTCTCTCATACCTGAGTTTCCTACACTCGCATCCGTGACATCTTCCAATGAAGAGAATGCGAATCAAAAACTTGCCACTTATACTCCGGCCACAGGAATGTCTGCATCAAGCTCCGCAAACGTTGCACCTCGCAGTCAGTCGTCAGCTTTTGTAAAGTCATCCTCATTTAACCCCTCCCCCTCTGTAAAGACTAAGGTGGCTCCAGCTGTGAGACATTCGGAAAACCATCCTGTTGAAATCATTTCTGAGCAGTTGTCCGTCACCCCGGCCAACCAACAGATCACTGCGGCCGTCTCGGCATCCTCTCTGACTCCTCAGCTCACACCCTCTGTGGCTATACCCGATAATCTTCCCCTCTCGCCATCTGAGGCATCGGTGTTGGCTTCATCGAAGGAAATAAGCAATATGAGGGAATCTCTCGATAAGGTGAACGCAGTATTTTATGAAGCAAGGAAAATCGCCTCTTCCCTATCGGAAGATGTAGTATATGCCACCACGTCTTCCCTACGTTCAATTTGATCCCCCTCAACTATAAGCTTATCCCGTAAAGAAACATTTAAAAATCAACCAAGCATATGAAACTCCCGATCCGCATCCTGCTCACGCTCTTGATGCCGCTATTCACACTCTCGGCTTATGCCGACAAGAATGTGAAATATTTTGAATCCTTGTCAACTTCAAATGCATATAATTATTCCTATGTCTCCCCTGCTATGCTGAAGATGTGGGGAGAGACCAATCTGTCGGCATCCTCTTCCCACGCCTACGATAATCTTCCAATTCAGTGTAAGGACTTGACCTCTATCGAAAATCTCTTCACCCAGACAGAGGGTCAAAACGAGGAACTCTGGAAAATAATTCGTAAAATAAAGAAGGATAAAAACATGGAGACCCTCACCACTAAGAAGTCTGACAACTACCGCTATGATGTGCTCGCCTCTCTGTCGAAAGACGGAAAGAAAATTCTCAACCTAATGGTGGTGACACAGACAGGTCCCGATTGTGTCGACGTGGTATACATGGAGGGGAAAATCCCTCTTGAGACAATCCGCTACTCTTTTTATTGAAATTACACCTTATTGAAATTACACCGGTTATTCAATTTTTGCCGGTTTCAATAATATTGCTGTAATAATGGGAGCATTTCGTTTAAAAAGTTACGAAATGCTCCCATTATTAACAAAATCCACTTCCGCAGTGTTATATAGTAGGATAATAGAGAGGATGATCGATATATGTATCAACGATCACATCCTTTCCACCAACGATTCTTGAGTTAAAACTATATTCTCTTCCACCAGCCAAGACTTATGGTTCTTCCGCCATAACAAGTGCCGACAAAGAGACTTAAATCCTATTATATTATGGCAGACAATTATAAAGCAGACAATATTCACCCCTGGGATCCACGTTCTCTTAACCATATTATCGAAGACGCTATCAAAAGCAATTGGGAGCGTATGGCCCTTTCCGATCTTGGAGGCATTAGTTTCAAATTCTCCGAAGTGGCTGAAAATGTTGAAAAGCTGCATATTCTCTTTGAGGCGGCAGGCATACGTCCGGGCGATAAGGTCGCGATTTGCGGAAAAAACTCAGCGGTCTGGGCCGTGGTATTCATAGCATGTCTCACCTCAGGCACTGTAGCCGTGCCTATTCTTCATGAATTCAAACCGGAAAATATCCACACGCTCGTCAACCATAGCGAGGCGAAATTGCTTTTCGTTGACGCCGCCATATGGAAGAAACTGAATCCCGATGAACTTCCCAATCTCGTAGGTGCCTTCTTCCTCTCTGAAAAAGGTATGCCGCTCTCCCGCTCGAAACGTCTCACCTGCGTAAACGATGAAATCAATGAGGAATTCGGCAAGAAATTTCCCAAAGATTTCACTCCGGCCGACCTTAACTATTATCACGACACACCGGAAGAGCTTTGTGTGATAAACTACACATCCGGATCCACCGGAGCCTCCAAAGGTGTGATGCTACCCATCCGGTCTCTCTGCAGCACCATCCGCCACTGCCC
>CAMWZE010000394.1 GCA_947178685.1 uncultured Porphyromonadaceae bacterium | reverse complement strand
AATTAACTTAAAAGGTATGGCAAAATGGGTGGGATGTGTAATAATGGCAAGAATTTTGCATTTTAGAGATAGAGACCGAGATTCCACTATAGGAATTCGCAGGCCGTCAAAAGAGCTGCCGATTCTAAGGTCTCAATTAATTATAGAGAAAATATAAAATAACCAACCTTACACAAAACAAAGATGAAAAGATACAGCATCCCCGCTATAGTAGCGGCCCTTGCGATACTGGTATCGCCTGCATGTGCCGACAATCATGCAGAGGGAAATCAGCCCCAATTTATCCGCACGTCAAACAGTGCGTCATTTGAGACAGACTTTACCGTTGCGGCAGAAAATACAGTTAATGCCGTGGTGTGTATCAAGAGCTACACCAACCAGCGTCAGCAGCAGTATGGCAATGGTGGAGGCGGCGGTTACGACCCGTTCAGTATGTTTGAATACTTCTTTGGTCCTCAGCAACCTCGTCAGCAACAGCCACGTCCTCAGCAGAGAAACAACGAGCCGGTTCAAAGTGGGCTTGGATCGGGTGTAATTCTCTCGGCCGACGGATATATAGTGACCAATAACCACGTAATAGATGGCGCCGATAAACTCGAAGTGCTGCTTAACGACAACTCAACATACGAGGCACGTGTGATAGGCACAGATGAAGCCACTGACCTTGCTCTCATCAAGATAGATGCAGAGAAACTAAATGCCATCACTTTCGGCAACAGCGACGACCTCAAGATAGGAGAGTGGGTACTGGCAGTAGGTAACCCATTTGGCTTCAATTCTACAGTTACCGCCGGCATCGTGAGCGCGAAAGCACGAAGCATCAGCCAGAACACCAGAGGCGGGAAGATGGGTATCGAATCCTTCATCCAGACTGATGCTGCATTGAACCCAGGTAATTCAGGTGGTGCGCTGGTAAATCTCAAGGGAGAACTCATCGGCATCAACTCAGCCATCTACTCCAACACCGGCAGTTACTCCGGCTTCTCCTTTGCAATCCCCACCACTATTGTAAAAAAGGTGATGACCGACCTCAAGCAATACGGCACAGTTCAGCGTGCTATGCTCGGCTGTACAATTGCAGAGCTCGATGCGAAGATAGCCAAGGAGAAAAATATTACCGCCACCAAGAGTGGTGTGCTTGTAGTGGGAGTTGCAGAGCGAAGCACAGGTAAAGAACTTGGTCTTGAGCCGGACGATGTGATTGTAGGTATCAATAATGCAGAAGTGCATACAGTTCCTCAGCTCATGGAACAGCTCAACCAGTATCGTCCCGGCGACCAGATTACAGTGACCTTTATCCGGGACAATAAGAAGATGAGCAAGAGCGGCACCCTCCGCAATTCACAAGGAAATACGACCATTACCAAGAAGGGCGATTTTTCTGAAATCGGATGTGCGTTCATGAAGCTCACGGATGAGAACAAGCGTAGTCTTGGCATCTCTTCGGGTGTTAAGGTTGCGGGCCTTAAGAACGGAGCCTTCAAAGATGCCGGTATCAAGGAAGGATTTGTGATCACAGATATCAACGGGCGCAGTGTCAATAGGCCTGACGATGTAGAGATGATCTACAACCAGATAATGAAGAATGATGATGACGACAAAGTGATGTTCATCACCGGTCTCTATCCGACGGGCAAGAAATATTACTACGCAGTAAATCTTGCACAGGAATAAATTCAAGGATTTATCCAATTTTCAGGGCCGCGATACGTCAAAAGTATCGTGGCCTAATTTTTTTACTTGATTTAACACAACATTCTGCGATAGGAGACGTTTTAAATAAGGCGTAGTTGCTGAAATGATTATTTCGGCGACGAGCTTTTAACACATTGATGGGAATATGAGACAGCTAAAGATAACAAAGTCAATTACAAACCGTGAGAGTGCCTCTCTCGATAAATATCTTCAGGAAATAGGCCGTGAGGAACTGATTTCTGTAAGTGAAGAGGTAGAACTCGCACAGCGAATCAAGAAAGGGGACCACGCGGCCCTTGAGAAACTCACACGTGCAAATCTCCGTTTCGTAGTCTCTGTGGCCAAACAGTACCAGAATCAGGGACTCAGTCTGCCGGATCTAATCAACGAGGGTAATCTTGGATTGATCAGAGCGGCACAGAAATTTGATGAGACACGAGGTTTCAAATTCATATCTTACGCTGTTTGGTGGATTCGCCAATCAATTCTACAGGCACTTGCCGAACAGAGCAGAATTGTGCGTCTGCCGCTTAATCAGGTAGGATCGTTAAACAAGATCAGTAAGGAGCTTTCAAAATTCGAGCAGGAGAACGAGCGTCGTCCGTCGCCGGAGGAGCTTGCAGAGCGTCTCGGACTTCCGGTGGACAAGGTGTCAGATACGTTAAAGGTTTCCGGCCGACATATCTCAGTTGATGCACCTTTCGTTGATGGAGAGGATAATTCTCTTCTTGATGTGCTTCCCAACGACGACAGCCCGATGGCCGACTCCACTCTGAATCAAGAGTCGCTCTCGAAAGAGGTAGATCGTGCTCTTCGTCAGCTCTATGACAGAGAGCGTGAGATATTGAAGATGTTCTTCGGTATAGGATGTCAGGAGATGACACTTGAGGAGATCGGGGCAAAGTTCGATCTCACGCGTGAGCGTGTACGTCAGATTAAGGAGAAAGCTATCCGTAGACTTAAAGGTCAGAAGAGTAAGTTGCTCAAGAGCTATCTCGGAGAGTGATTGTTGTATCCTTATAAAACGAATAATATCAATAACATCGCCTATGAACAACAGACTTTACAGCATCTTGTTGGGCATAGGCGTTTCTCTTTTTTCAGTCTCTGCCTCAGCCCAGAAGATATCCTCGGACGGAGAGGAGACAATCAAGGAGGAACGCGAAAGCCTTTTCCCGAAAGCCACAAAAAATCTCAGCACTTCCCATTTCACCTGGGGTGCGGAGTTTGGAGCCTCAATCGACCTTTCCGGCTATGATACATCCACTTTCAATGTAGACGAGGTGTTTG
>CAMWZE010000393.1 GCA_947178685.1 uncultured Porphyromonadaceae bacterium | reverse complement strand
TCAGGTGCTCAAGAATATCGGTACGATGGAGAACATCGGCTGGGAGCTCCAGTTAGGCGTAGACATCATCAGCAACAAGGACTGGAAATGGGACTTCAAGGTTGACGCTTCATTCCTCAAGAACAAGATCCTCAAACTTCCCGACAACCAGCATCAGGTTGGTCAGGCTCTCTTCATCGGCAAGAGCCTTTATGAGAGATACACCTACGAGTGGGCCGGTGTTGACCAGCTGACAGGTAACTCTCTCTATGAACTCAACCCCCATTCACCCGACTACTATTATTATGATGAGAACGGCGCATGGACTTGGGATGAGGATGCTGCAAACCAGGCCTTCGAGAATGCGAAAAACAACAATGCTCTCGTGCAGATCGGCGACAACTAATACACCACCCGCACTACATATGCCGGCCGTAAGGTGATGGGCACTTCACTCCCCACTGTGTTCGGTTCATTCGGCACCAACGTAGGCTGGAAGGGTATCAACCTCGGTCTTCTCTTCACCTACAGCCTCGGCGGTAAGCTCTATGATGGCAACTATGCAGGCTATATGGGTGTGGGCGCTTCCTCAAGATTCGCTCTTCACAAAGACCTTCTCAAGTCGTGGACAGAGGCTCCCGCCGGTATGACAGAGGATAGCCCCAACCGTATCGACCCGAACGGTATCCCCGCTCTCGACACCTCCAACAGCACCTACAACAACGCAGCAAGCAGCCGTTTCCTCGTCAACAACAATTACCTCACCCTCAAGAATATCAATATCTCCTACGATTTCCCCACAAACTGGGTGAGCGCAATGAAGATGCAGAACCTCAACCTCGGTTTCTCTGTCGACAATGTCTTCATCGCTGCTGCAAGAAAGGGTATCAACCCGCAGTATAACTTCTCCGGAGGCCAGGGCAACTACTTCGTGCCTTCACGAGTTTACTCAGTTCAGCTCACAGCAAAATTCTAACAACAAGTAATCGATATGAAAAATAAGATATTGCTCTCAGGCTTGGCATCGGCTATGTTCCTCGGTTGCATGACATCATGTGACGATGACTATCTGTCGACGTCGCCTATCACCAACATCGGTGAAAGCACCGCGGTGTCTAGCACAAAAGCCGCACAGATGAGTGTATACGGCATCGCCCGTATCATGTATTCCCAGCTCTCCACCACCTATCCCCGTGGATGCAACGGTGAGGCTACCTATACACAGTATGTCAACGAGGTGCTCAGCCCGGACAACGTATCCTACTTCCATATGGGTGAGTGTGGCCGACTCTGGTACACATGGCAGTCTATCACCGACAAGAACAACTCCCGTAACGATGCTATCTGGGATTACTGCTACATGATCATCGGGCGCGCCAACACAATCCTCGCAACTATTGATGATGCCGAGGGAACAGAAGCTGAGAGACAGTGGATCACAGCTCAGGCGCGCACTTACCGTGCCCACGGTTATCTCCATGCTCTCCAGTGGTTTGCCCCGAGATGGCAGGATAGCCAGAACGGTGAGGCTTATGCCGTGATTCTCCGTACGGAGCCGGGCACCGGTGCCGCACCTCTCGGCACCATGAACGAGATTCTCGATCTCATCTATGATGACTGCAAGACCGCTATAGATCTGTATACAAAGAGTGGCAGCCAGCGCGATGAGATCTGGCAGCCCGATATCGAGATTGCCTATGGCACACTCGCAAGAGCGGCATTGCTCAAGAATGACTGGGCCACCGCACGTTCCGCAGCCAAGAGCGCACGCGAAGGCTATCCCATCGCATCCAACGATGACTACATGGGCGGTTTCATCGAGCCTACTTCCGACTGCATGTGGACAAACTGGGATAACGACATCTATTATTCATCGTTCGGCTCATGGTTCTCTTGCAACGGTGCTTACGCCTGCAACTGGAGCCGTGGCTACGGCATCAATATCGACTTCTACCGTCAGCTTGATCCGAATGATATCCGCCGTCAGTGCTTCTTCACTCCCGATAAGGCTGCCGAGGTTGCAAAGATCGCAGGTTATGAGGATGTCGCATCGTTTACCGAAGCTGATTTCTACAATGGCAACAATACCACAGTGTCTACTGTAGACTGCGTTGCCGGTGGTCTTGCAAAACTTGCAAAAGGTTTCGTACAGTATTCCATTGACAACAACCCGATGATACGTTATGCCACATCTTATCCCTATTGCCCCGTTGTGGGAGGTGTATCAAGCAAAGATCCGTCGAGCATGCAGTTTGGTGCGGCCGTAAAGATGTGGAGCAATGGTAATAATGGTACCTACTGTGACTCCAAATATCCCTGGATGCGTGCAACAGAGATGCTCCTCACAGAGGCTGAGGCTGCTTATATGGCCGGCGATGCTACTTCTGCCGCCAATCTTCTCACAGAGCTCAACTCCATGCGTATTCCCGGTTACACCGCACCCTCGGGAGATGCCCTTCTTGAGGCTATCCGTCTCACCCGTCGTATAGAGCTTTGGGGCGAGGGCCAGACTTGGTTAGACTTCAAGCGCTGGAATCTTCCTGCCGAGAAGCGTGAGTTCAAGGAGAATGATGTGACTTCCGGTAACTGTCCTGCAACTTATGCAAGCAATATCGCGGCTACAGCATGCAACGGCTGGCGTCTGACTATTCCACAGGGTGAATCTGACTTCAACCCCTCTTTCGACCGTACTCTCCTTAACTACAAGGAATAACACAGGGATTTACTTTAAATAATCGAATCAATGTCCCAATGGGGGTGAGCCGGAATATCAAATCCGCCTCACCCCCTTCTTATATACAGGGCTATCACCGCACAGGTTTTGTAGCTGACGAGCAACAACGGCCCGGCAAATTGCAATCAGAATAAAACGATAGAGGAGTGAAGGATAATCTTTCACTCCTCATCGTTTTTACCGATCCTTATCAAGAAGATAACAAATATTCAATTTTTAAAAGAGTTGATTACGGTAAAAAATGGGACGTTTTTTTACGGCCATTTCAGGAAA
>CAMWZE010000392.1 GCA_947178685.1 uncultured Porphyromonadaceae bacterium | reverse complement strand
ATACACTGCCAATATCAGACAGACAAAAGCAGCAAAATGATTCCAATGCAACTGTTCACCTTTAAAGAACACTACGGTAAAGACAGTAAAAATTGTGAGAGTTATCGCCTCCTGAATCACCTTAAGCTGCATCAAGGAAAACGGGCCGCCATTCCCATGAAAACCTATACGATTCGCCGGTACCTGACAGAAATACTCAAGCAACGCAATGCCCCAGGAAATGAGGATAACGATAATCAAGGGGGTGGAATTGGATATCCAGTTAAGTTCCTGCATCTTCAGATGTCCATACCATGCGAATGTCATGAATATGTTTGCAATCACAAGAAGCAATATTGTATATACACCACTCATACAAACAGAAAAAAATTAGTCAATTGCGATTTATTCTGCAAAGTTAACAAATCCTTGCTAATTATCGAAGATACAACCCCACAATCTGATTAAACGTAATAAGAGGATGCACCAAAATATATTGATACATCCTCTTATTCACTTTATTCTCTATTGAAATCTAATTGCCTTAGTATTCCAATTCGAAATCATCTACATACAACAATGAGCCTTCGCCACCGCTGAAGAAATCTCCATACTTGGAAGCTGAACATACAATCACCAAATGGGTAGGTTTGTTAGTCCTTGCCTTCGAAGTATACTCCAACGGAATTGTCACCTTATCCAAGGAACCATCGGCACCGAAATCACCTGTCCATGTAACCTGACCGTAAGCCACTACATAATCAGCATTTGCATCGAACAATTGTTTAGTCTTAGTTTTAACAGACACCGGTTCTGTTGTCAATGCCACATAAATCTGTCCTTCATCGGTAGCACCCTCAGCGATATAATTGCTATCTGCACCTTTCTTACTAACGCCCTTACCCGGACGATAATTAGCATACAGAGTCAGAGCCTTGGGGTGAGAACCATTGTAAGGTCTACCAAATGTAAGCTCGCCATCAGTACCATCTGTCTTATCATACGATCCGACAAAAAGATTACCTGCGGCAAATTTACCAATTGTACCAATTCCAACAAATTGTGATTTCAACTCAGCAGCGGCACTGCCACCATGCTTCATCGATTCAGATTTATTTGTCACAGTCTTACTCATTGTGGAAGAACCATGGTTACCGCTATCCCAGAAAGAAACTGTTCCACCGGCGGCCGGAATCAATACCTTTGAGTTAGAAGAAAGATTAGACCAATCCTCCATTCCGGCATTCGGAATCACAAATATTGACTCAGTTGAGAAGGTGCGTGCATTCTGCTCTTCAAAGCCATTGCAGTAAGCCTTATATTCATAAGTGGTTCCGGGTTTTAGACCGGTGACATTTACAGAATATCTCTTTACCTCAGCACGTGTTCCTGATGCCGGAACTTCAATCCAATCAGAAGCTCCACTCTCTCGGTATTTAATACCATAATCTGCAGCATCGTCTGAATATATTTCACCATATAATGTCGCTGTATAGGGAGTAATTGCAGTGAAGTCCTGATTCTCCACACGGCTCATATCCGGAGTGCCGACAGGAGCCTGACGTTCAACCGCTCCATCCGAATTAGCGAAACGAATTGTTGCAGAAGAGGAATTATAGCGCCCGTCATTGGCATCGATGGTAATGACATACTCTGTTTCACTTACAGGCAAGCCGGATAAAAATTCCGGAGTGAAATTAAGATAAATCTCATCTACCTGAATAGTCTCCCCTGAAGTACCCGCGATAGGATCCTCCTTCGTCTTTCTGTCATAAACCAGTCCCATCTCTGCAAATTTAGCACGAGCATCATCATCATTTATGACATTCACACTATATCTGCCACTTAAAGCTCCAAACTTGGTTGAGAGGTAATCATTAAAATTCTCACTAAACGACAGTGTGAAACCCTTGACACCGGCATAAGCCACAGTTGTTACATCCAACGTGTTTGTATTTCCACTTGTAAGATCGATCTGATTTTCAAGATTAAACTGCTCGCCTCCATAGAATGCCTCATATACTGGTGCCGGGAAAACATCTACCACAGCTTCCACAAGAGGAATATCTTCGATTTCAAGACGGACGAGAGCACCTCCCTGCTGGCCGACTGATTCTAAATCCGCAAGAATCTTGAGTCTGTATTCATGAGCAGACTGTACTCCGGAAAGCACACCCTCTCTCGTAAACTCAGATCCATCTTCTGCCTTACCGGAGATAAGATAATTAATAACATTATCTTTCTCACCGGTGGTGTGATTGACTGTTGGCATCATGAAATAACCCTTGGCGTTATTTTCAATCTCACTCTGCCCGAAGGTCAGCACATATTCATTATCGGCACCTTTACGCGAGTGCCAGAAAGCGACATTCAGATCAGTAATTCCGGCTTCAAGTGATGCAGGCTCCACATAGGTCACGACATTGGCAATATTACATTTCAATGTCATTGCCTCCGATTTGCCGGGTTCTATCTTAACTTTTCCATCTTCGTAATCTGCCTTATAGAACTTCTTGTCCCATGAAGCAGATACAGAGTCGCCGGCCCAGGCCTCCACAACATACTCACCCTGTTGGAGTGCGATTGAAGAAGGTATTTCATTTGCACCAATAAACTTGCGTACAAGTCCTTTTTCACCATCCAGCCGTTCAACATACACTACAAGGCTATTTCTAAGTGAAGCCTCATCATAGTCAACACCGGCACGAGTTGACACCGTCACATCACCCTTAAAAGTGGGGGTGATACGAAGAATTCCGTCACCTTGTGCAAGATCGAAAGGATTTTCCGATACACATGAACCCAGTGACAAACCTACTGCCATAACAACAGCAGAGAGAACGGATCCTTTATAAACTTTTTTCATTGCTGTCATTATTATTCAGTTCTTAGTTTCAGTTCTTTAACTACGGTGCCGGATGCATCCGAAATGGTCAGGATAAATCTATGATCTGCCGCGCCATAGATACCTAACAGACCCATAAACTGGGATACATCAAATACCACATCCTTT
>CAMWZE010000391.1 GCA_947178685.1 uncultured Porphyromonadaceae bacterium | reverse complement strand
GACTATCACCAGCCCTCCGACCCCTCCATTCCCAACCAGGATCTCTCAGGCAACGCAGTGGATTTCACAATCGGTGCCAACTACACCCACAAGTTTTTCCATGCCGGTCTGTCAGTGGCCCATATCACGTCGCCCACTGTCTCACTCAATCGCGAGGGCTCGGAATCAAATGAATCGCAACAATATGAGACCACTCTCCCCCGCACCCTTTATTTTGACGCCGGCGGCAATATCACACTCGAAAACACGTTATTTCAATTGCAGCCCTCCCTTCTCGCCGCTACTGATTTTAAAGCATTCTCGGCCGAAATTTCCCTTACGGCGAAATACAATAAGTTTATCAGCGCGGGGCTCGGTTATAGATGGAAAGACGCTCTGAGCATTATGATCGGAGCCGAATTCAAGAACTTCTTCTTGGGATACGCCTTTGATTATCCTCTCTCAGCCATCTCCCGGGCTTCATCCGGAAGCCATGAAATCGTGGCCGGATACAGGCTGAAACTCGACCTTTCGGGCAAAAATAAAAACCGACACCGTTCCATAAGGATAATGTAGCATTAATGAAAATGATGATGACAGTAATTTCTCAATATATTCCGGCTATCGCAAAAGCGCTCAGGCGCGGAGCGCCGCTGATGGCAGCTCCTTTCCTCGCGGTGGCTCTATCCTCTTGCTTCGCCGGTAAAGGCAGCTCCGCCGGTGGTGAAGTCACCGGCGTGGGCGGATACTCATGGGCCGAACCTACTCCCTACGGAATGGTGCTCGTAGACCGCGGTTCCGTTGCTATGGGGCCCGCTCAGGATGATTCACTCTGGGGTATCAAGGCTAACCCGAGGGGCGTTTCAGTAGATGCTTTCTGGATGGATGAAACCGAGATTACCAACTCAAAATACAAGCAATTTGTATTCTGGGTGCGCGACTCTATTATTCGTGAGCGGCTCGCCGACCCGGCTTTCGGTGGTAACGAGGCTTTCAAAATCGAGGAAGACAGGGAGGGTAATCCTATCACCCCTTATCTCAACTGGAACAAGGCTATTCCCTGGCGTAATCCTAACGAGGATGAACAAAGGGCTATCGAAAGTGTATATCGCACCAATCCTATCACAGGACGCCGTGAGCTCGACCCCACTCAGCTTAACTACCGCTACGAAATCTTCAACCATACGGAGGCGGCACGGCGCAAGAACCGGCTCGACCCGCGTACACGTGAATACAACACCGATCTCCCCGTGCCTACCGAGACTCCTGTGATATCCAAAGATACCGCATACCTCACCGACGAGGGGGAAATCGTAAGGGAAACAATCACCCGGCCTCTTACCGGCGACTTCGACTTCCTCAACACTTATATCGTAAACGTTTATCCCGACACCACCTGCTGGATCAACGATTTCGACAACGCCTATAATGAACCTTACACCAGAATGTATTTCTCCCATGCGGGCTACAATAACTATCCCGTGGTGGGCGTGAGCTGGGAACAGGCCAACGCTTTCTCAAACTGGCGCACGGATTTCCTCCGGCGCTCGCTCGGTAAGGATGGTATATATGTGGAGCCTTACAGACTCCCGACCGAAGCGGAATGGGAATATGCCGCAAGAGCCGGTAACTCCGAAAGCGCATACCCCTGGGAGGAGACCCTGCCGTATGACGAACGTGGTTGTTTCTATGCCAACTTCAAGCCCATGGACGGCGACTATGTACGCGACGGACACGTTATCACATCTTCTGTAGGTACTTTCGCCCCTAACGAATTCGGTCTATACGACATGGCGGGTAACGTCTCGGAATGGACTTCCACCGCCTACACCGAGAGCATCGACAAACTGACGGCTGACATAAACCCGGAATATCGTTACGATGCCGCTAAGGAGGATCCTTACAAGATGAAGCGCAAAATCGTGCGTGGCGGTTCTTGGAAAGATGTGGCCCACAACCTCCGCAGCGACCTCCGGACATGGGAATACCAGAACGAACAACGCTCTTATATCGGTTTTCGTAACGTCCGGTCGCAGATCGGTTTTGCAAAAGGAACTCAAAAGAAAAAGAAATAAGGTACACCCCTTCATCACAATAGTATAACTTAAGATGGTAAAAATCAGAAAATACGCAAATGGCATCGAGCGCTTCCTTCATGGAGCGAAAGGTCAGCGATTCTTCAACTTCGCCTATTCTATCGGTGCGGCAATCGTGATCTGGGGTGCCCTCTTCAAGATCCTTCACCTCCCCGGTGGCAGCACTCTGCTTTGTATCGGTATGGGCACCGAGATTGCCATGTTTATATTAACGGCATTCGACCGTCCGCCGAAGGAATACAACTGGGAGGATGTTTTCCCGGTGCTCGACTCGCATAATCCCGAAGACCGTCCCGGCTTCGATGGCGGTGGTGGTGGGGTTATCATCAATGGTGCCCCGACCTCCGGGAACATTCATGTCTCCGGGCATACTCACGGAGTGGCCTCCCCTGCAGTGTCAGGTGGCGTAGCTCCCGTCGACGCTCTCCCTGCCGATATGTCAGGAGTGGCGGAAGTTACTCGTCGCTACATGGAGGGGATGGAAGCAATATCTGAACAAATGCGCCAACTGCAGGAGACTACTCGCGCACTCAACGAGGTAAGCTCGGTGCTACTCGAGTCTTACCGGGCAATCACCGAGAACTCTGCTTCTATCTCGCAGAGTGCCTCCGGATATGTGGAGCAGATGACCGATCTCAACCGTAATATGGCCGGACTGAACACTATCTATGGAATCCAGCTCAAGAGCGTGTCGGGACAGATCGATACAATCGACCGCGTCAACCGCAGCATGAAAGAGATTCGCGACATGTATGAGAAGTCGGCCGGTGAGTCGGCTCATTACTGCGAAGAGACCGAACGGATGACCCGTTACATGCAGCAGCTCAACTCTGTATACGAGAGGATGATCACTGCCATGCCCTGTCTCGTATACCCATCTCCGACCCCACGAGACATCTCAGGATCTGGTATGCCGTG
>CAMWZE010000390.1 GCA_947178685.1 uncultured Porphyromonadaceae bacterium | reverse complement strand
GCTTGGAGGTCCGATCCAGAGGAAAGGCTTCTCGCCGATAGCATTCACAATCTTGTCGAGATCCTCCTGGAAGCGCGATGGATTGCTTTCAAACATCTCGTTCATGCCCAGACTCACGATAACGGCGTCAGGTGACTGCTCCTCGATAATCTCAGCGAGATTTGGAGTGTCGGCCCATTTGGAAAGGGTAGAACCGTCCCATACAATTGTGGCAACCTCAAAATCATTCTCGTCGCCATAGGCATTCAGCCGTTCCGCCATCCATCCTGTCATGGAGTCGCCCATGAAGAGCACTTTCTTCACCGGTTCTGACGATTGGGGAGTGTCATCGGCTGATGCGTTGATTCCTGTGAATAGCATCACCATCACGGCCAGAACCACACCCAGACGCGAATGACGATGTTGCTTCATTTTATCAATTAATCTCATAAGTTTTTTAATTATACAGAATTGCAGACCATCCGCTTGGTTATGGATTATATAGATCTAAGAGGCGGTGGCTGAAATGTCGTTTATGTGTAAACAAACAAAAAGTAAAAGGGTTTGATGACATAAGCTAAATTTTTGTGAAAATAGATGGTCAAGACGGGGAAAATAGTTAATTTTGCAGAGAAAGTGGCACGGTTTTAATAAAACCATTGAAGAAACCGGGAAGAGCCACCTTCAAACAGAAAGCAGATATGGAAAAAAATAAAGATAAAAAAGTGGTGGTGAGCGGTATCCGCTCCACAGGTAATCTTCATTTGGGCAACTATTACGGTGCCCTTAACAAATTCTTACGCATGCAGGACGACTACGACTGCCGTTTCTTCATAGCCGACCTCCATGCACTCACTACAAATCCCGATCCGAAGCAGCTTCACGAGAGTGTGAAAAACATCCTGGCTGAGTATCTCGCCGCCGGGCTTGATCCGGAGAAGAACATCCTCTATGTGCAGAGCGACATTCCGGAGATATCGGAGATGTATCTTCTGCTCAATATGCACGTTGGTATCGGTGAGCTGATGCGCACCGCCTCATTCAAGGATAAGGCACGCAAGGCTCTCGGCATCACATCGGATAGCGATGAGATCGAGAAGGAGATCATCGGTAACCAGACCAACCAGAGGGTTAATGCCGGCCTTCTCACTTATCCGACCCTGATGGCCGTGGATATCCTGATACATCATGCCGACTATGTGCCTGTGGGTAAGGACCAAGAACAGCACCTGGAACTAACACGCCGTTTTGCACGTCGTTTCAACTCATTCTACAAGACCGATTATTTCGGTGAGCCGGTCAACTTCAACTTCGGAGGCGAGGCTATAAAGGTGCCCGGACTTGACGGTTCAGGCAAGATGGGCAAGAGCGAGGGTAACTGCATATACCTTATCGACGATGAGAAGACCCTGCGCAAGAAGGTTATGAGAGCTGTGACCGATGAGGGCCCGAAGGAGCCGAATCAGCCCGTGAGCCAGCCCGTGGAGAATCTGTTTACCCTGCTCGACCTGGTGTCGGGTAAGGAGGTTGCCGACCATTACCGTCAGGCATATGCCGATTGCTCCATACGATATGGCGACATGAAGAAGCAGCTTGCGGAGGATATCCTGAAGGTGACCTTGCCGATAAGGGAGCGTATCCTTGACATCCGCAGCAATGATGAATACCTCTCGAAGGTGGTGAAGAGCGGAGCTGAGCGTGCCCGTGCCTATGCGGCCGACACCTTGAGAGATGTAAGAGAGATAATGGGTATCAGAAAAATCTGATGGTACTCAACTGGATCTGGATTGCGTTTTTCGCAATCGCTTTTCTAATGGCCGCCGGACGCACCCTTGCATCCGGCGACCTTTCCATATGGACAGATATCATGAACAGCTCCTTCTCGCAGGCATCGTTCGCTTTCGAGATATCCTTGGGGCTGACGGGAGTGCTCACTCTCTGGAGGGGAATCATGAAGATAGGTGAGCGTGGTGGTGTGATCGAGTTTTTCGGGCGTCTGATCAGTCCCTTCTTCTCACGGCTGTTTCCCGGTATTCCGAAAGGTCACCCGGCCATGGGAGCTATCTTCATGAATATCTCAGCCAATATGCTCGGTCTTGACAATGCCGCCACTCCGATGGGGCTCCGGGCCATGCAGGAGATGCAGAGTCTTAATAAGGAGAAAGATACGGCCACCGATGCCATGATAATGTTTCTTGTGCTGAATTCCTCCGGACTATGTCTGATTCCGGTGAGCATCATGATGTATCGGGCGCAGGGCGGAGCCGCTAATCCCACAGATATCTTTCTGCCGATACTCATAGCCACCGCGGTCGCCACACTCGTAGGTCTGATCGCGCTATGCATAAAGCAACGCATACGTATGGATATTGTGATCTGGTCGTGGCTGTTGGGTATAGGTGGTGTTGTGGCGCTTGTGGTGTGGTTTTTCTCGACCCTCCCGGCAGCGAAGATGGAGGCATATTCCACATTTGCGGCAAATTTCATCCTATTCAGTGTGATCATTGCCTTTATCCTGGCAGGAGTGAGGAAACATATCAACGTCTACGACACTTTCATCGAAGGAGCCAAAGAGGGCTTCAAGACAGCTGTTATGATAATACCTTATCTTGTGGCGATACTTGTGGCGATCGGGATGTTCCGCTCGTCGGGCGCACTCGACTATTTCACCGAATGGGTGGGTAGGGGAGTCGCGGCCCTCGGATTTGACACACAGTGGGTGGGAGCGTTGCCCACGATGCTGATGAAGCCTTTGAGCGGGAGCGGCTCCTGCGCCATGATGCTTGACGTGATGAAGGAGCAGGGAGCCGATGCTTTTGTGAGCCGCCTGGCCGCGACAGTGAGAGGCTCTACCGATACCACCTTCTACATCCTTGCAGTGTATTTCGGCAGTGTCGGGGTAATGAAGACCCGCTATGCGGCCGGCTACGCGTTGCTTGCCGATGTCACCGGAGCTGTGGCTGCCGTGCTTACGGCCTACTTCTTCTGGGGGTAAATTATCCGATTTTCAAGAGTA
>CAMWZE010000389.1 GCA_947178685.1 uncultured Porphyromonadaceae bacterium | reverse complement strand
GTACAGCATGAGGAGCGTTACCTGAAGTTGCTCAGCCGTCTGGAGTCGGGCACCGAGTTCAGCTCCGAGGATCCCGAGCAGGAGTGGCAGTGTGCCCACTGCGGTTATGTCCACAAAGGCAAAAACGCCCCCAAGAAGTGTCCCGTCTGTGGCAAGGAGCAGGGTGTCTTCGAGCGTAAGGCCAAGAACTATTGATCATTCCGGTCAGAGTAAGCATCTTGCTTTATATCACTGACCGTTCCTATAACCGTTAACACGGCCCGGAGGATGTCTCAGACATCGCCCGGGCCGATTTTGGTTTTGCGGGTGCCGATCTACATACAGAGCAGATCTGGTATAAACATTTGTGTAGGAGAAAAAATATGACTAACTTTACAACGTTATCACAGTCACTCCGCATGATTAATGCGGATGTCGGCAGAAAAATAACTGTAAGATCCAGTAGCTCAGGTGGGTAGAGCGACTGCTCCCAAAGCAGGCTGTCATGCGTTCGAGTCGCATCCGGATCACTTAATGGCTTCGGTTAAGAAAAATATAATTCTGAACGGAATCAATACGCTCACTTCGGTATTGTTTCCTGTAATCACCTTTCCCTATGCGGCCCGCATCCTGCTTCCCGAGGGTATAGGAGCCATAAACTTTTTAAATTCCATCATAGGATACATAGTGCTTCTCACGAGCCTCGGTATTCCTATGTATGCGGTCAGGGAAGTGGCTAAATATCGCGATGATATAGCGCGCCGCAACACAATCACGGTCGAGATCATAATTCTGAGCACTCTGCTGTGTCTTTTGGGGTATGTAGCCGTGTGGTTTCTGGCAAAATTTGTTCCCCAGATCCATGAGCAGGCAAGTATCTTTTATGTGCTGAGTCTATCGATAGTATTCAATTCGATAGGTGTCAACTGGTTTTATCAGGCAATAGAAGACTTTAAGTTTATCACCATCCGAGCTGTGATAATCAGAGTGTTGTCTGCGCTGGCTCTCTTTGTGTTCGTGCATCAGCCTTCTGACCTTATGTGGTATGCCTTCATAGTGGTAGGCTCAACGGTGGGTAACAATTTCATTAATTTTATTCACCTGCGCAAACACCTGTCGCTGAAGGATATTACGGTGTCTGAGCTTAATGTCTGGCAACACGTTTCGCCTGCTTTTCAAGTGTTTATACTCAATCTGATCATCAGTCTATATATCCAGCTCAATTCTATAATGCTCGGATTCATGGCCGGTGAGACGGAGGTAGGCTATTTTACGGCCGGTACCAAGATCTCCCACATAGCGCTGACTGTAATTTCGTCAATCAGCACCGTGCTGCTCCCGAGGTGTGCCCATCTGGTCAAGGCCGGGCAGATGGAGGAGTTTGTGAATATCATAAAAAAGTCGGTAGCCCTGATTTTGGCTTTGGCTTTTCCCATGACTGTGGGAATGATGGTTCTTGCCACTCCTATTACGGTGGTGTTCTGTGGAGTTGAGTTTGCCCCGGCCTCACTCGTGCTTCTGCTCAATGCCCCGGTCGTAGTGTCGATCAGTATGACCAACATTCTGGGTATACAGGTTTTATATCCAATGAACAAGATCGGGCTTGTGACCTGGAGTGTTGCCGGAGGTGCTGTAATCAATCTCATATTTAATTTCGCTCTAATCCCGTCGATGGGTGCCAATGGCGCGGCGATAGCTACGCTTTTAGCTGAATTCGGAGTGTTTGGTCTGCAACTTGTTCTGGGATGGAAATACTATCCATTCTCGCTGGGTTGTATGCTCCAGTGGCGTTATATGATTGCTACCGCGCTGATGGGATGCGCCGTGTGGGCTACCACTTTTATGCTCGAAGACGACTGGGTAAAGCTCATTATTGGCGTGCCTGTGGGAGTAGTGGTGTACCTTTTGTATCTTGCTGTTACTAATGATCCTGTACTTCGCGAGATAAAACAATTCTTCCGATTGAAAAGTAGTAACCCGAAATCGACTTATTAATTATTCTCTCAAATGAGTTCTGCTACCGTAAAAAATAATGTAACTGTTTTGGTGTGTTGTCACAAAAAGGACTTTTGTCATGAAGGTGAAGGTTTTTATCCTATTCATGTAGGAAAGGCATTGCATCCTGAACTCGACCTCGGAATTCCGGGAGATGATACAAGCGACAATATTTCGGCTAAGAACCTCAACTATTGTGAACTGACTGCTCACTACTGGATGTGGAAAAACGGGTCTGAGACTAAATACGTGGGCCTTAATCACTATCGCCGGTACTTTGATTTCAGATCGGAATTACCTCGTTGGGTTCCTTTAAGAATTGTTGGTGAGAATAAAATTAATGAGATTGAGCTCGACCTTCCTGACCTTGACAGAGAGCTGAAGAGGCATGATATAATTCTCCCCCGAAGAATTGTTTTTCCCCATTCCCTGGCCGATGATTACCGGTGGGCCCATATCAACGAAGATTTGGAGATTTTGGATGAGGTGGTAAAGGATTATTATCCTGAATATTACAGTAGTTTCAGACACATAATGTATAGGACGAATTGGCTTGCACCTTACAATATGTTCATCACTCGCAGGGAGATTTTTGAGGATTATTCTGCCTGGTTGTTCGGGGTACTTGCTAAGGCTGAGGAAAAAGTAAAAATTTCAGCCTATCCTTTTCAGGCACGAGTATTTGGATATATGGCAGAAAGATTGCTCAATGTCTATGTACATAAGCATGATCTGAAAGTAAAGTATCTGCCTGTCATCAAAGTGTCGGATGAGCGACCACTGTCGTCGGGTGTATGGTTCAGAAAGCTATTGAAAGACTCGGGCGCATGGTATCTCACCAAGGGTTATCTGAACCGGGAGTAGTAGAATGGGCCTTGAAATGTGAGGCTTACATAGCTCATATAATAATTCCCGGTGGTTTATGGTGGATTTTCGGGAGATTTTGATTACCTTTGCAGTGCCTTAAGGGGCGAGAGGAAAAATTTGGCTGCTTGCAACCTCTTCAAAAAAATGCTAAAACTGC
>CAMWZE010000388.1 GCA_947178685.1 uncultured Porphyromonadaceae bacterium | reverse complement strand
TTCGGGCTGAGCGCCCAATTGCGTACATTCTCAGGCACAGTGCTTGACGCTACCACAAATGAGCCTCTGATTGGTGTGACTGTCGCTCCTATAGGTGGCGGACAGGGCGTTCCTACAGATGTGGACGGTAATTTCACCCTCAGAGTACCTCAAAATGTAACAAAAGCCAAGTTTACTTATGTAGGCTATAATCCGGCTACAGTCGACTTGCGTCCTGACATGAAGGTATATCTTCAGAGCACAGACGCTCAGCTGGATGAAATGGTGGTTGTGGCCTACGGTACAGCTTCCAAGGAGTCGCTGACAGGTTCAGTGGCAGTGGTGAACGAGAAGGAGATTGAAAAGCGCCCCGTGTCAAGTGTCACTCAGGCTCTTGAGGGTATGTCTCCAGGTGTGCAGGTCAACAACTCGACTGGTACTCCCGGTTCTTCACCGAGCATCACTATCCGTGGTATCAACACAATTTCCGGCTCAACAGCCCCTCTTTATGTTGTGGATGGTGCTATCTTCTACGGTTCAGTAAGCGACCTTAACCCTAACGACGTAGAAAACATCTCAGTGTTGAAGGATGCCGCTTCATGCGCACTTTACGGTTCAAAAGGTGCAAACGGTGTGGTTCTTATCACGACAAAGAGAGCAAAAGGCACAGGCAAATGCGATGTGACACTCAAGATTCGTCAGGGTGCCTACACACGCGCTCTTCCCCAGTATGATCGTCTTGGCTACGACCAGTGGAACGAGACTATGCTGAAAGCGATTGCCAACGGTAACTATTCAGCAGCTTACGGCGGTTCAGACCAACTTACCCGCCAGCAGGCTTTTGACAACGCTGTGGGGACATTCTTCTCCAGCGCAGGTGTGCTCAATCTTTACGGTCAGGTTGATAAAACTACCGGTAAGCTTGTGGGTGATATCAACGCACAGGGTGAAGAAGTGTTTGACGCGAACGGTAAGGTCATCGCACAGATGATGCCGGGTTATACTGACCTCGATTGGTGGGATGCAATCGGACGCAACGGTTATCGTCAGGAATACAATGTCAGCGCAACCGGAGCAACCGACAAGTTCAATGTTTTCGGTTCAGTAGGTTATCTCAGCGAGCAGGGTTATATCCAGAACAATGACTTCTCACGTTGGAACGCACGTCTGCGTGGTGAATTCCAGCCTACGAAATATTTGAAGTTTGGTGTAAACCTTGGTGCGACAGTGCGTCAGTCAGCCAATCCTCAGTTTGACAGCGACAACCTCAGCTCAACCAGCAACCCGTTCGCATATCAGACCACCGCACCCGGTCTTCCCTACTACGAGCATGATTGGGAGACAGGCGCTATCAAATATGAAAACGGGAACCCCGTCTGGAACACCATGACCGGTTATTCTGCTTTCACCAGCAACAAGGGATACATCCTCCGTGCAAACAGCGACAACACCGAGCGCCTCGCTATCGACGCGTTGACTTACGGCACAGTTTATCTTCCTTACGGTTTCGACATCACAGTAAGAGGTTCAATGAACCGTTGGCGTGAAGAAGACACCAGCTATGACAGCCCCATCATCGGTTCCGCTCAGGGATTCGGTCGTCTTACAAAATATTTCTACAACAGCTACACATACAACTTCCAGCAGACGATCAACTGGAGCAAGGAGTATGACATGCATCATATCGACGTGATGTTGAACCACGAGAACTACAACCGTTCTTATGAGTATTCAACAGCGAAGAACCGTGACCAGCTCTTCCCCGATAAGCTTTATCTGAGCAACTTCACAACAAACGAGAGCACCGGAGCATATGCCTTCCGCTATCGCACAGAAAGCTGGATGGGTCGTGCACGTTACAACTACAACCAGCAGTACTTCCTCGAGCTCAGCTTGAACCGTGATGGTTCCAGCCGTTTCTCAAAAGACGAACGTTGGGGTACGTTCTGGAGCGTCGGCGCAAGCTGGATTCTCAGTAAGGAGAAATTCATGCAGGATCTGACCTGGCTTGACTTCCTCAAGCTCCGTCTCTCTTACGGTACAGCCGGTAATGACTATACCGATGGCTACTATCCCTACATGAACGCATGGTCAAAATATGATCATACACTCAACGGTAACCCGTCAATCTTCCCCAACACGATAGGTAATCCTAACCTTCATTGGGAGGCAACCGCTACATTTGATGCAGCAGTAGAGGCAAACCTCTTCAACAACAGACTTAACCTTTCAGTAGGTTACTTCCTGAAGAGAAACAATGACCTTATCTATTCAGTGTCTCAGGCACCGTCTAACGGTACGAGCAGCGTCGGTGGCCTCATGACTATTGAAAGCAATGTCGGCGATATGCACAACTGGGGCTGGGAAATCGCAGTCGGTGGTACGCTTCTCCGCACAAGAGACTGGACATGGGATATGAGCGTAGACGCAACTTTCATCACCAACAAGATTGACAAACTTCCTGCAGGCAACCTCTACAACTCACCTCGTGCCCTTATTGAGGGTAAGAGCCGTTACGAATGGTATATGCCTACATGGGCCGGTGTCGACATGCTGACAGGCCGTTCTCTCTACGAAATCAACGATTGCTACAAATTCCAGAGCGAGGTCTTTGATGATAATGGCAACTCACTCGGCTATCAGCATGATGAGAGCAAGTGGCAGTCAAATCTTGACAATGCGGCAGCTGACGGCGCGCTTGTTCAGATTGGCGACAAATATTACACCACCAAGACATCTTACGCTTCAAACGACTTCAACGGCACATCACTTCCGACCGTGACCGGCTCAATCGGCACCAACCTCCGTTGGAGAGACCTCAGCCTCGGCATGCTGTTTACCTACGCACTCGGCGGCAAGACTCTTGATTCAACCTACACTACCCTTATGAGCACTTCAGCAGGCGGCGCACTTCATAAAGATGTGCTCAACAGCTGGACCTCAGATATGGCAGAGGGAATCGACGAGAACAGCTCGAACCGAATCAACCCGAACATCAATCCTGAGTTGAACACGTATTATAC
>CAMWZE010000387.1 GCA_947178685.1 uncultured Porphyromonadaceae bacterium | reverse complement strand
GGTTATTGAAAATTTGGATGTTAGTTTTCAATGAAGATGTTCCGGCTTAACTCGGGTCTTGTCGGTTTCCCGGTCTTTTCCCGGGGTTTTCCGTTTTTCCAGTTTTCCGGCTTTCCCTGGTTTTGTCGGTAGCCTGTCGGGATAGTAGGTACTCTTCGGAATGAGGAAATTATCTTCCGAGGCTATCCGAATGTCAACAGATAAAAGCTTGAACAACTTCTAAAGGTGAGTATTTTTATATGAACAACTTCAATGCACAACACATTGCAAAGTGCAAAAATATTGATATTCTCTTAAAAATACAAGAGAAAATGAAGATAATTCGTCAAGAAGTTGTAAAATTTGTGGATACTTCCTAAATTTGTCGTAGAAGTTCTTACAACTTCAATTCTTACAATAGATCATGGAAAATTTTAAAGAAATACTCCGTCATTTCGATATAGAAGGTGAAGTGATGGACGTCAGTACTTTTGGCGATGGGCTTATCAACGATAGTTATCTTGTAAAGACAGAGGAGGGTAAGCCGGATTATGTACTCCAGCGCATCAATCATAACGTATTCAAAGATGTTGAAGGGATGCAGCGCAACATAGAGTGTGTCACCGCCCACCTGCGAGACAAGCATATTTCGTCAGGAGAGTTGGATGTAGAGCGTAAAGTGCTCTCGTTTGTTCCGGTGAAAGAGGATGGTAAAACTTATTACTTTGACGGTGAAAACTATTGGCGTCTCAGCTACTACATAGAAGACACCGTGACACTCAGTGAGGTGACACCCGAGACGGCTGCCCATGCCGGAAAAGCTTTCGGTAAATTCCAGAAAATGCTTGCCGATATCAAGGATGAGTTGGTGGAGAGCATACCGGATTTCCACAATATGGAATTCCGTCTCCGTCAGCTTCATGAAGCTGTGGAGGCTGATTCTGCGGGACGTGTGGCCGAAGTAGAGGATTTGTTGAAGGCCATATCAGAGCGAGAAGAGGAGATGACCAAGCCGGAGCGTATGCACAGGGAGGGCAAATTGCCCAAAAGAATATGCCATTGCGACACGAAGGTAAACAATATGCTCTTCGACAAGAGCGGAGAGGTGTTGTGTGTGATAGATCTAGACACCGTGATGCCCTCGTTTATATTCAGTGATTTCGGCGACTTCCTCCGCACCGGAGCCTGCACCACAGCAGAGGATGAACCTGAGCTTTCGAAGATAGACTTTGATATGGATATCTTCAAGGCGTTTGCCGGAGGTTATCTTTCAGAGGCCAGAGAATTCCTTACGAAAGAGGAGGTTGACTGGCTACCGGAGGCAGTGGCATTGTTCCCCTATATGCAGGCTGTGAGATTCCTCACCGACTATATCAACGGCGACACCTACTACAAGATCCGTTATCCGGAACATAACCTTGTTCGCACCCGTGCCCAGATGCGTCTGCTCGAAGTAATCGAGTCGCGCCTTCCCGAAATCCGCGAGTACATCTCAACCTTACGCAGCGCAGACTAACCGATAGTGCAGAATTGCCGGTAACGAAGAATTGCCGGTAGCGAAGAATAACATACACCAGGCCGAGTCAAAGAATCTGATTTTTTGACTCGGCCTGGTGCTAAACAATCGTATGGTGTGGCTTGTCTATATTATGTCTGATCTATATAAAGATAGCTACCGTTTCTGAGGTTCTTGATTTCTTGTTTTCCGATCGGATATTTTGGTGTATTACTTGAAATTCAGATTTCGTTTCATTGATTTGGAATTATCTCCAAATTGATCTGAGTGACGAAATCGATTCATTGAGGGTTCGGATTAACGATTCATTACTCCTATCTAAAGGAAGCGAATGAGCAAGCCTTCTCCTTATTGAATTAAGTTTGAGGTATGCCTCATTCAATATGTAAAATTCCGGATGGTCTTGAAAGTATGAGGAATTTTTACTGTTTATATTTTTTTTGGCGGTATCTCTATCATCACGAGATGTCTCATTTAATAGACATATTTCGCATACATAGGAGACTATTGCTTCGACGAGAGTGAGGTAAGCTGCATAATACTGTTTTCTCTCTCGGTGCCAGACTGCCAAATTAAACTGGAATTCAGATGTGCTATTGGGATTACCAATCTTTTGGATGAAATCTTTTACAACCGGCGTCACAGTCATTTTTGCAATTGCAGGGAGATTGTCAAGATTTATACTCTTTAACCGCTGAACACTATTTTGAAGCGCTACCATGTTATTGAGATTATTGGCATCGGTGAAATCAATAAGCACACAGGAAGCACTTTTATCAATATCTTGGAGAAGCTCACATATTTTTTGTGCATTACCAAATTCAGAGAAACTATAAGCGCCCGAAATCCAGTTGTTTACTTCCAAGGCCTTTTTAAGATTGACTATGGGAGCATACTTCAGTTCTGATATCATTTCAGACATTCCATATAGAATGCCAACAATCTTTACCTTCTTCTTACTGATATTTTGTAGATATATCAGAGTATTCATAAGTAATAAAGGCATTGATCTGAATGAATGGGTTACGTCAACGTATAATTCATCTCCTGACTGAAGAAATTTTTCCAAACTTAAGATTGTGGAAATATTGTAATCAAGCTCGGAGTCGGACAATCCATATTTTATCAGAGAAATATGTGAATTTTTACCTAATACCTCTTCAATTTTCTCTTTGTGAGGAATAGATAGTTCTGAGGTATAAGAAGCTTTGCTACTGCTTTCTGCTAAGTCGAGATAGATATTCTCATCCAATTCTTTGCCATGTTTCTCACAGAATACTCTATAAACTTCTTCCCACATGGATTTCACCGTACCAATCATAATGACTGTGTCAATACCATAATGATCTGTAAGGGCATCAGCTACAAAGGATCGTTCATATTCTTCATTCTCTATCTTATAGGGCATGGTTCTATATTCCCGACGGCTTATCTCCTGCCCGTCATTGGCTTTTTTCAAGGGACCCGTACCCAAAAATGTTATTAGAACTTTACGCGGCATTGTTTAATAA
>CAMWZE010000386.1 GCA_947178685.1 uncultured Porphyromonadaceae bacterium | reverse complement strand
TTGGAGTGTTCGACGTTCCAGGTTGCCAAGAACAAAGCGTTGATACACGCTTTTATTATATTATGTCATCAGACTCCCGCTTACCGTAGCTAAAATCAAATGAGTTTAGCTCCCACAGCGTGGAAGTCTGAATGCAAAATTACAAAAAAAATGGGAGGTACACAACGGCTATTTGAATAATCCTCACTGTTGACGCAGCATATTTTTTTAATTTTGAATATCGTCAAAACTTTTTTGGATAGTAGGGCTGGTGGTTATTCAGAAACTTCGGAAGTGGTGAACCAATTTGAACCTTAATTAATTTTGATGCGAATATTGTTTTATATAACTTTGCAAGATTGTTGGTATCACGGTATTAATATATTAATGTTATGGTACTTATTGGTATCCCTGTGCAGATATTCTTAGTATCCTGTGTAGATATTCTTAGTATCTTGTGCAGATATTATTGGTATCCTTGTGCAGATATTCTTAGTATCTTGAATAGATATTATTGGTATCCTGTGCAGATATTATTGGTATCCCTGAATATATACGTTAGTATCATGGTGCTGATTGGTTGAACTTGTTGAAATAACGGACATCAATGAAACATAAAGCCTTATATGGAATAATTCTGTGCTCTTTGCCCGGATTTATGTCTTGTTCCGGAAAGGGTGATGAACCGACTCCTCAACCTGTGCCCACTCCACCGGCAGAGGAGAAGATGCAGATCAGTATAAGTCCTTCAATCAAGGAGGCAAGGGCTACGGACTATGGATTCGAGCCGGGGGATGCAACAGGTCTTTTTGTGGTGAATTACTCAGGTAATACACCGGGAGTTCTTGCAGCCAGCGGGAATTATGTCGACAACATGCGCTTCAAGTATAATGGCGCATGGACAGCGGATAACCCAATCTTCTGGGCCGATGATAAGACCCATTCCGATTTTTATCTCTATTATCCCTACACTGCAACGGTAGGTTCAGTGGAGGCTTATCCCTTTACAGTGAAGGCCGACCAGTCGACAGAGACGGCATACAAAGCCTCCGATCTTATGGTGGGCAGGGCACTCAATGTAGCGCCTTCCTCTTCAGCGACGGTAATACCTGTAAACCATATGATGAGCCGTATTGTGGTCACTCTTGAGGCCGGCAACGGTTTTACGCAGGAGTCGATAGCTGCTGCGGAAGTAGCTGTACGTATCAACGGAATAAAGTGCAATTCCACTGTTAATCTCGCTACGGGAGACGTGGCTGTAGCCGGGGAGGCAACAAGTGTGATTCCATTCTTTACCGACAATTCCTATAAGGCGCTTATTGTGCCTCAGACTTTGGAAGAGGGAAATCTAATCACAGTTACAGTGGATGGGAGAGAGTATAACCTTAAGAAAGAATTTGAATTTGAAAGTTCTAAAAGCCATAAATTCACAGTAACCTTGAGTAAAACCTCCAATGGTGTAAACGTCAATATCAATCCATGGTATGATGATGGGATAGATAATGGAGGTGTAGCCGAATAAGCCACTAACTTGTAAACAACCTAACAAACTATGAACAGATTTTTATATTCTGCCGGCCTGTGTGTGGCAATGATGTTAGCCGGATGTGCCGATGATCGGTTTGCCAGTCCCGAGAGTGATTCATCGGGACTTGGCACCATAAATCTGTCGGGTCAGATAGTGCAGGAGGCAGCGACTCGTGTAAATGATGAAGGGTTTGCCGACGGGGATGTGATGGGTGTGTATATAGTGGATTATGAGGGTGTTCAGCCGGGTGCCCTCAAGACACAGGGAAACAGAGGGGATAATGTGCGCCATACGTTTGATGCCGCCGCTTTCAGCTGGACTTCGGCCTATGACATATATTGGAAGGATAAGCATACGCGTATAGATGTGTATGGCTACTATCCGTTTGGCTCGCCTGAGGATGTGAACAGCTATAAATTTACTGTCAAGTCAAATCAGGCGCTGATATATGAGGATGGCACGATGGGAGACTATGAGGCTTCCGATTTCCTATGGGGGAAGGTAGACGGCGTGGAGCCCACGACTAATGTAATTCGTCTTCCTCTATCTCACAGAATGGCCAATGCAAGAGTTACGCTTGTCGAGGGTTCAGGTTTCGAGTCAGGGGAATGGGCCGATCTTGAAAAGCATGTGCTCGTAAGCAACACCGTGCAGAACGCGTTGATAGATCTCTCAACCGGAGAAGTAATTCCCGACGGCCCGGTTGCGCCCACCTCCATCATACCCTCCAAACGAGGAGATGAATGGAGAGCCATCGTGGTGCCACAGACAGTGGCTGCAGGAACTGTATTGTTCAATATCACGATAGGGGGAATCCCATATAAGTTCTCGAAGGGGGAAGAGTTCAGCTATGTGGCCGGGAAGATGAATAATTTCGGCATAAAGGTAGACAAGAAGGAGGTTTCCGGCGACTATACGCTAACGTTGATAAGCGAGAGCATCACTCCGTGGGAGAGCGATCTTGTAAGCCACGATGCCACCTCGAAGGAATATGTGATAGTTGATTCAACCCCCGGAGGACTTAAAGAGGCCATAACGGCTGCCGGAAAAGACTATACGAAACTAAAGAACCTGAAGATCACCGGCTCGGTCGACTCCCGCGATTTCTATTTCATGAGGGATGAGATGCCTGTGCTCCAGGCGTTGAATTTAAAGGAGGTAAAGATAGAGGGTTTCGGTAGGGAGCCGATCTACGGCATGGCATGTCTTGAGGATCAGATTCCACCAAGTTCGTTTTATTATAATTCCACTGCATCAGGCAAGAGCAGCCTGACGAGACTTATACTGCCCGACAGGCTTAAATCAATAGGAGCCAGGGCCTTCTACGGATGTATGAATCTTACAGGTTCTTTGGTAATTCCGGAAGGAGTTGTTGATATCCAGCAGGGAGCGTTCAACGGCTGCCGATCGCTTACAGGTTCTTTATCCCTCCCCTCCACTTTGAGATATATAGGAAATACTCAGACAGAAGATGGGGAATTCAGTGAAGATGGGGATGAGGG
>CAMWZE010000385.1 GCA_947178685.1 uncultured Porphyromonadaceae bacterium | reverse complement strand
AGCGGATATATTGGTAAAATAAAATTAGATTAGTTTGAAAGATAACCGTAAGTGGATAAAATAATGGGTAAATTTTTTTCGTTATATTACTTAGCGGGTGTTGTAGGCATGTGCTACATAAGTTTCCGATACTCCTATTTTACGAGGATATAATTGATATGAAAGAGATCGCGATATACGGTGCAGGAGGCCTTGGCAGAGAGATAGCCTGTCTTTTGCGTCATATTAATAAGGAACAGGGAGACCGGTGGAATCTGATCGGTTTCTTCGACGACGGACTTGTCCCGGGCGTCAGCAACGACTATGGAACTATTATTGGCGGAATTGAGGAGTTGAACCGTTATCCGAAACCTCTTTCGGTGGTGATTGCCATAGCCAGTCCGGCCATCCTTACGACGCTGGTCGCTAAAATAGTAAATCCGAATGTTTCATTCCCAAACATCGTGGCTCCAAATGTTTTCTTCTTTGATGAAGAATCGGTAGAGATGGGGCGTGGAAATATACTGACTTTTAATTGCCGTGTAAGCTGTAATGTAAAGATCGGGAATTTCAACATCTTCAATGGTGGGGTGTCGTTGGGCCATGATATTACGATAGGCGACAATAACGTTTTCATGCCGGAGACACGCCTCTCGGGTGGTGTGTCGGTCGGGTGTAATAATTTCTTCGGTGCAAGGAGCTTCGTCATGCAACAGATAAAAATCGGTAACTCCACCACTGTGGGTGTAGGGAGCGTGATAATGAGGAAGACCAAAGACGGAGCCACATATATTGGCAATCCGGCCAAGAAGATAGAGATATCCTAAAGATACAGGGAAGTTTGATAAATTCTATATCTTATGATTGGAAAATCTCTATATCTTAGCGAATAGAATATTATAAACAAGAATATATAAATAAAACAAGTAAGAGTAATTTCAATGGAGACAAATAACTTTATTGAGAAATTCGCCGAGGCACTTGATATCGACGATATGAATTCATTGTCAGTTCAAACTGTGTTTCGTGACCTTGAGGAATGGGATTCATTGGCTTATCTTAATATAATAGCCATGCTCGATGAAGAGTTTGAAGTCCAGATCGAGAATGCTCAGTTCAAGCAGCTCATCACTATAGGAGATATTATTGACTATCTGAACAGACAATAACGACGGGACGTTATGGCATTCATGAAATTCAATGGGGTCGGAGTCACTGCGTTGGCAGCTTCCGTCCCCCATACGGTCATAGATAATTACAAATATACGGAATACTTTCCGGCAGATCAGGTAAAGGAGGTTGTCGACAAGGTAGGCATTTATCAGCGACGGTTTGCCGATAGTGAAACTTGTTCGTCCGACCTATGTTTTGCAGCTGCCGAGAAACTGATTGAAGACAATGGAATAGACCGTTCGGAGATAGATCTGCTAATCTTCATCTCCCAGACACCCGACTTCCGAATGCCTGCCACATCAGTTCTTCTTCAGGATCGTCTGGGGCTCCCTAACTCCACCATAGCTTTTGATATAAATCTCGGTTGCTCAGCTTTCATATACGGGCTATCGGTGGCGTTTTCAATGATGCAGAATAAGGGTCTGCGGAAAGCTCTCTTGCTTGACGGCGAGACGCGGTCTAAGGTATATTCACCGAAAGATCGTCGTTCGGCTTTCCTTTTCGGCGATGGTGGCGTAGCGGCGCTTATAGAAAGAGATGATAAGTTTGGTGAAAGCTGGTTCTCTCTCAATTCCGACGGTTCACGAGGCGATCTGATAAAAATCAATGGAGGAGGCTATAGAAATCCATCTTCTGTAGAGACATTGAAAGAGAGAGTGGTAGATGAATATGGAAATATCCGGAATGACGAGCAGGGATATATGAATGGAGGCGATGTCTTCAATTTTGTAATACGTGAGATTCCGCGCGACATTAAAAAGATTCTTTCCGAATCCGGCTGTGATATCAACGATATTGATTATTACGTTTTTCATCAGGCCAATAATTTTATCAATAGTTATTTGGCCAAGAAGCTTAAACTTGATACGTCTAAAATTCCGTCGACTATAGAAAAATATGGCAATACTTCATCGGTATCAGTACCTTTGACCATAGCAGATCAGCTCAGTGATAGTCTGCATGGTGAGAAGAGATTGCTCCTCAGTGCATTCGGAGTCGGTATGACGTGGGCTTCCGCGATAGTGCCGTTTGTGGACTGCAGTATAAGTGACATCGTTGAGGTATAAATAAGGATATGGAAGATATGAAAGATGAGTTTAATCCGTTTTCCCTTGCGGGTAAGAAAGTGATTGTCACAGGTGCCTCTTCGGGCATCGGACGTCAGTGTGCCATTGATATAAGTCGTATTGGGGGCACAGTTGCCTTGATAGGCCGTAACGAAGAGCGATTGCAGGAGACATTAGAGATGCTTGCAGGAGATGGACATCTGTCATATCCGATAGATCTTACTGATTTTGACCGCATTCAGGATTGTGTGAAAGCCATCGTTGGTAAAATGGGTAAGATAGACGGCATGGTGCATTGTGCCGGAATCTCCACAACGCTTCCGTTTAAGTATATGTCAATCGATAAGATGGCTCATTTTTTTGAGACTAATGTCTATTCGGCATTGGCTCTCAGCCGGGAGGCAGTCGGAAAAAAATATATGAACGATGGCGGAAGTGTGATCTTTTTGTCTTCGGTAATGGGAGAGGTGGGCGAAGTTGGCAAGTCTTTATATGGAATGACCAAAGGAGCCTTGGTTTCGGCGGTTCGCTCGCTGGCATGTGAATATGCCAAACGACGTATCCGGTTTAATTGTATTTCTCCCGGAGCAATACTGACGCCAATAAATGAAACCCTGCCCCATATGAAAGATCCTGATAAGAGAGAGTTGTTGGAGGAGAAACATCTGCTCGGATTGGGATCTGTGACAGATGTCTCAAACTCTTGTATCTTTCTTCTGAGTGATGCCTCCAGATGGATCACAGGCTCCAATCTTGTTGTGGATGGGGGCTATACTGTAAGATAATGTTGCTATAGAC
>CAMWZE010000384.1 GCA_947178685.1 uncultured Porphyromonadaceae bacterium | reverse complement strand
CTTCCAGGCGGGTGTGGCTGCCGAGCTCATGATCCCGGGTATCGGTTTCGGTATTGATCTCGGTCTACGTTACGGTATGAACGGGGCCAACGAAAACTTCGGCGATTTCGAAGTGTGGAATTCCGACGGCATCAAAAACCAGAACGTATGGTTTCACACCGTCCAGATTCCGGTGAACCTGAAATTCAAGTGGACAAGAATGAATGGTTTCGAGCAGACTCTCGCTCCTTTCGTGTTCGGTGGTCCGGTGTTTAACTTCAACGTCGCAACAAATGATCAGCCAGCTCTCGAACACCCCGCCGGCTTCGTGGCTTTGCAATGTGGCGCCGGTGTGGAGCTTTTCGAACATTGGCAGCTCTCCGGTGGATACTCCTGGGGTATCAGCTATCAGGTGAACACCATAAAGCTCAACAACTATTCAGCTCAGCAGAGAGGTGGATTCATTAACCTCGCCTATCTCTTCTGACAGTTCTCCTCTCTCCATATTCTCTCTCCACCCTATCATCCACTCTCTCCACCGTATCACCTTAATTTTGTAGGAAATTGTTTGCCGAAGTCATCCTCCCGCTGCCTCTCTATTCTACCTTCACCTATTCAATCCCTCCCGAGATGGAGAATATGGTGCAGATTGGTTCTCGCGTGCTCGTGCAATTCGGCAAAAAGAAATATTATACCGCTATAGTAGAGGCCACTCACTCCAATCCTCCCAAGGGTTATGAAGTGAAACCATTGATGGCTCTACTTGATGCTTCTCCAATAGTCCGTTATCCTCAGCTGAAACTCTGGCACTGGATAGCTGACTATTATCTTTGTTCCCCGGGTGAAGTCTACAAGGCAGCTATCCCTACCGGACTCAAACCTGAAAGCGAAACCTTCATCTCTATTAATCCCGACTACGAACCTGACCCCGAAAATCCGTTCAAGCTGTCGGAGCGTCAGGCTATGGTGATCCAACTTCTGCAACAGAAAAAGCGTATGCGCATATCTGAGATCGAGGGGGAAACCAATTTCAGCAATGTCACTGCAATAATCAACCCTTTGCTCGAGAATGGACTCGTGGAGATTGATGAGAAGGTTGTGGAACGTTACCGCCCAAAGAAGGTTGCTGTTGTTGAACTAACTTTCCCGCGTGGCGACCAGGACAGGCTCCATGAATGCTTCTCGATGCTCACTCGCTCCAGACAACAGGAGAAAGCTCTCATCGCTTACCTCGATCTGTCGGGATGGCTTAACCGTACCAACGATATCAAGGAGGTTTCCCGCCAACAGCTTCTCGACACTGCGGGTGTAACTCCGGGGGTGTTGCGCCAGCTTCAGGAAAAAGGGATTATGAAGACGATAAAGAAAAGCATAAACCGTTTTGCCTTAGATTCCGATTCCGGCACCATAAACCTATCCCCTCTCTCGGAAGCTCAGACAATAGCTTTCAACGCTCTTAAGGATGGCTGGACCAACCATAACATTCAGCTGCTTCATGGTGTCACCGGCAGCGGTAAGACGGAGATATACACCCATCTTATAGCTCAGGCATTGGCCGACCGTAATCAGGTGCTGTTCTTAGTGCCGGAGATCTCTCTCACTACTCAGCTCTCCGACCGTCTGCGGAAAGTGTTCGGGCAGCGTCTCCTCGTATATCATTCGAAATTCTCCGATTCCGAACGGGTAGACATATGGCGGCGACTTCTCTCTACCAACGAACCCCTCGTGGTGCTTGGCGTGAGATCCTCGGTGTTCCTCCCCTTTGCCCGACTCGGCCTAATAATTGTCGACGAGGAACATGAGGCTTCCTTCAAGCAGTATGACCCGGCTCCCCGTTATAATGCCCGCGACGCGGCTCTGGTGCTCGCACAGATGCATGGCGCGAAATCTCTCCTCGGTTCAGCCACACCTTCCGTCGAAACCTACTACAAGGCTCTCAACGGAAAGTATGGTCTCGTAGCTCTTTCGGAGCGTTTTGAGGGTGCTACCCTTCCCGATGTGGAAATCGTGAATATGGCGGAAGCGCGTAAGAAAAAGGAGGTGAAGGGGATTCTCTCCTTATCGCTCCGCAACCGTATAATGACCGCGATGGAAAACAAGAGACAGGCAATACTGTTTCAAAACCGTCGAGGGTTTGCTCCGGTTGTCGTGTGCGACCAATGCGGCTGGAGTCCGAAATGCCGGGATTGTGACGTATCTCTTGTATATCACAAGAACCTCGACCTGCTGCGATGTCACTACTGCGGTTTCTCCCAACAGTTGCCTAAGCTCTGCCCGGCCTGCGGACAGAACAGCATTCGAATTTTCGGCTATGGCACTGAACGTATTGCTGAGGAGATGCACAAGGAATTCGACGGTTATCGCGTTGCCCGTATGGACCTCGACACTACTCGTAACAAAGATGCTTATCAGGAGATCATAGAGGAATTTGCCCGCCATGAGACAGATATTCTCGTCGGCACCCAGATGGTGTCGAAGGGTCTCGATTTCGGTGATGTCACTGTCGTGGGCGTGGTGAATGCCGACACTCTTCTTAATTTTCCCGATTTCCGCAGTAATGAACGGGCTTTCAATATGCTGGAGCAAGTGGCGGGACGGGCCGGACGTCGGCAAGATAAGGGCACTGTTGTGATTCAGACCGCGAATCCAAAACATGAAGTGCTCCAATTTGTCAAAAATCACGACTACGCCGGCTTCTATGAGAATGAGATTGCCGATCGGTCAAGATTTGCATATCCCCCATTTACAAAGGTAATTGTAATTTATCTTAAGAACCTTGACGACGTGGCTTGCGACCGCGCTGCAGTAATACTGACCATGGCCTTGCGGAAAGTATTCGGCGACCGCATTTTAGGCCCGGAAAAACCTTTCGTATCGCGCATATCCCGCTACTATCTTCAGTCGATAATGCTGAAGGTTGAGGCGGGTGCATCCATGAAAAAGGTGAAAGATCTTCTCCGAAGCATTCTCGCTTCCATTGCCTCGGAACAAGATGTCAAGACCTCCACTATCTACTATGATGTCGACCCTGTATAAATC
>CAMWZE010000383.1 GCA_947178685.1 uncultured Porphyromonadaceae bacterium | reverse complement strand
TTGTTTATAAGAGACAGCTTGTATAACGCCACTTTCGGAGCTCCTCTGTACAAACAGTCGTTAAAGCCTTGGGTCGACCTATGCTTAGGAGGCTCCCTGCGTCTTTTCGCCGAGAAGGTGTCTGACGGCAACTATTGGGGACGTTCTATAGATGAACCCACCATCTCCATAAATGCCAACCTACCTAATGGCGCCACTCTTTCACATATGAATGAACTCATCAAGAAGATGGAGGTTTTCCTTGCCGGAGAGGAGGGTATCCGCCAGTTCCAGACATCGGTATATAGCGGTCGTCGTGGCTCCATCACTGTATTCTTCAAACCGGAAATGCAGCGCACCGGATATCCTTATCATCTTAAAAGCAAGGTTGTGAGCAAGGCCCTCACTCTGGGCGGCGGAAGCTGGGGCGTATATGGACTGGAAGACACGGGATTCAACAACGATGTGCGCCAGTCGGCCGGTAGCTATCGTGTGGCGGTGCGCGGATATAACTACGACGATCTCTATGATTATGCCCGTGTGTTGGAAGACTCCCTCCTCACCTATAAACGCATAAAGGAAGTTACCATCAACTCCGAATTCTCCTATTGGAAAGATGACTACACTGAGTTTTACCTTGAGTTCGATTCTCGTCGTCTCGCCGTAGACTCACTCGCCATCGCTGACATTTACGGTGCGTTGAGACGGGAAATAGGTCGCGACATGACCGCTACCTCCATAGTCACAGATGCCGGAGCGGAAGAGGTGAGACTCATATCCTCCGACCGTGGACGTGACGTGTGGGGATTGATGCACATACCCCTGAAAATCGGTAAACGACTCGTGAAAATTGCCGATTATGCCGCTATCGAACCGCGCCAGACACCTCCTGACGTCGTAAAAGAGAATCAGGAATACATTCTTTGTCTGCAATATGAATATATCGGCTCTCCGAAGCAAGGCGACAAGGTGCTGGAGAAAGTATTGAAAAACTTCAACCGCACCCTCCCCGTAGGCTACACGGCAGAGAGAGTGACATACAGCTGGAATGACAAGCCCTCTGCCGGGAGATATATGCTGCTGCTCCTGATAGCCGTGATCATATTCTTCATATCCTCAATACTCTTCAACTCACTGCGTCAGCCATTGGCCATCATATTTGTGATACCCGTATCCTTCATCGGTGTATTCCTCACCTTCTATCTCTTCGATCTCAAGTTTGATCAAGGAGGGTTTGCGGCTTTCATTCTCCTCTGCGGACTCACCGTAAACGCCGCCATCTACATAATCAACGAATACAACTCACTCCTGCCACACTCCAAGCCGATCCGAGCATATATAAAAGCCTTTAGAGTAAAGATAACGGCCGTATTACTGACGGTTTTATCTACAGTATTAGGCTTCATACCGTTTCTGATCGGAGATGTGCACGAGAGCTTCTGGTTTGCCTTAGCGGCAGGCACCATGGGTGGACTGGTATTCTCCCTTACGGCGATCTTCCTTCTGCTTCCCCTCATGATACTCCCTTCCCGGCGCCGCAAGAAAACTGCCAAAGCATAGAAATTCCAAGTAGCTGCGGATAATTAATGTCATAATGGATGCGAAATTCTACGGATGAGATCTGTTACACAATAAACAGAGTCTTATGACGTTTATTAGGCAGTGTTAACAATAGAAAGGAGGTTGTATACCCATATTCGACTGAAAAAAATAGATAAAATTTCAAAGAAATATGCCTAAAATTTTGTCAAACAAAGAAGTTTGACTAATTTTGCACCGCAATTTTATGCGATGGCATTTCACCCATGTGTAATCTATCCTCTCCAACGATGAGGGAGCCACATCTTATGAAAGCTATCTTCGCAAAAATTGCATCACACAACTTCAAACAAAAATATTTTTAACACATAAAAAATTAATTACCAAAAATGATTATCGTACAAGTTAAAGAGGGCGAGAACATCGAGAAAGCGCTCAAGAAATTCAAACGTAAATTTGAAAGAACCGGCATCGTAAAGGAACTGCGTAGCCGTCAGGCTTTCGAGAAGCCCTCTGTCACCAACCGCAAGAAGATGATCAAGGCAGCTTACGTTCAGCAGCTCCGTCAGGCAGAGCAGTAATCAGCCCTCCCACTTGCAAAAAAAATACCAACCGGCTTCCGACCAGTCTTCGACTGTACGGAAGCCGGTTCTCTTAATATACCCCCCTCAATGCCATGCTTCAAGATTTTTTAACCTACTTACGTTACGAGCTCAACCGCTCTCAGCTCACCGTCGATGCCTACGAGCGAGATATCCGTCAGTTTGCAGAATGGCTTTCCCCGGAAGACCCGGATGACCTCCGCTCCGACTCCGTGACACTCTCCGACGTAAGAGCATGGCTCGCCACTCTCGCCAGAGAAAACCAGACTGCCACCACCATACGCCGGAAGGCCCAAAGCCTTAGGGCATACTTCCGCTTCCTTCTCAAAAGAGGTCTTATATCCTCAAACCCTACAGTTGATCTCACTCTACCTAAAATTCCCAAAAGGCTGCCTGATGTAGTCCGTTCCGAAGAGATCGAAGGTGTGCTTCGCCTTGACGAGCAGGCCATCGACCTTGACCCGGACAATGAGCAAGAACTGCGCGAAGACCTTATAATCGACCTCCTCTACTCCCTCGGCATACGTCGCGCCGAACTGATAGCCATCAGCGACCCCGACATATCCCCCTCTGCCGGTGAAATACGCATTTTCGGCAAACGCTCGAAGCAGAGAGTCGTGCCCGTCCCTCACGCGCTTATTCAAAAAATTGAGCGCTGGCAGCAACTGCGCGATCGGATCTGGCCCGATCTTGAGACACCCACTCCCCTTTTCGTGGTCAAAGGTAAGCGCATCTCGCCACGTCAGGTCTACGACGCTGTCCACCGTCAGCTTGAGTCAACCGAAGCCAGAAAGAAATCGCCCCACGCCCTCCGCCACTCATTCGCCACAGCCATGCTCAACGAAGGTGCCGACCTCAACACCGTAAAGGAATTTCTCGGACATTCCTCCCTCTCCACTAC
>CAMWZE010000382.1 GCA_947178685.1 uncultured Porphyromonadaceae bacterium | reverse complement strand
AATCAAGATCAGGAAACCCGAGAATATCCCCGCCGATCTAAAAAAACTCGGAAGAGAGATGCCCCGTACGGTAGGTTATGAATTCGATGATCTCTCCTACTCCGATGTGGAGCGTCTTAAGGCTGTGTTCCCGGAGGCGGAGGCTTGCAACGGTTCGCAGGCCCTGCGTCGCGCCCGTATGGTGAAGACCCCCGTGGAGCTTGCTAAGATGAAGGAAGACGGCGTACACCAGGCTGAGGCTTACCGCCGCATCACCCGATGCTATAAGGAAAATATGACCGATCTTGAATTTCAGATCGAGATTGAGAAGATTCTCCGACTCGAGGGGTGTCTCGGCTATGTGCGCACATCCGGCAATCTTATGGATATTAATCTGGGTTCTGTGATAGCCGGTGACAATGCCGATAATCCGAGTCCGTTTGACTATACCATGGGAGGAGCCGGTGTCGACCCCTCTCTGCCGGGAGGAGCCAACGGCACAAGTATCAAGCCGGGCGAAACTGTAATGGTAGATATGAACGGTTCTTTCAACGGCTATCAAACCGATATGACTCGCGTGTGGAGACTTGGTGAGATCCCTGAATTGGCTCGTTTCGCCCATAAATGCTCTATCGACATACTGCGCGAATGCGAGAAAATAGGTGTGCCGGGCACTCCTGTAGCCGACCTGTACAAAAAAGCCATGGAGATAGTGGAGAGTGAGAAACTTTCCGATTATTTCATGGGACATCGGCAGAAAGCAGCCTTCATCGGTCATGGTGTCGGTATAGAGCTGAACGAGCAACCGGTGGTCACACCGCGCAGCAAGGATCATCTGGAGGAGAACATGACAATCGCCCTCGAACCGAAATTTGTTATTCCGGGCGTAGGTGCTGTTGGTGTGGAGAATACCTATGTAGTCACTCCCGAGGGTCTGAAGTCTATCACAATCTTCCCTGAAGAGATCCAGGAACTCTAATCCTTATCACGATCTTTCAGACTTTAATTGTTACATCAAAAATAAATGAATTTAAAAGAGGATCTAACTCACCCCATTTTCAAGACTATTGGGGAGACAGCCGACGCTATGGGCCGTGAGGTCTACGTCGTGGGCGGTTTCGTGCGCGATCTCTTTCTTCACCGCCATTCCAAAGACTACGACTTCGTCACTGTTGGTTCCGGAATCGAGCTGGCCAAGGAGGTTGCGAAGAGACTCGGTCCAAAAGCCCATCTTTCTGTATTCCCGAATTACGGTACAGCCCAGGTAAAACTACGCGACCTTGAGTTGGAGTTTGTGGGCGCACGCCGTGAGTCATACACACGCGACTCACGCAACCCGATTGTGGAAGATGGTACTCTCGACGATGACATGCGCCGACGCGATTTCACCATCAATGCTATGGCAATTGCTCTCAATAAAAATAACTTCGGAGAGCTTATCGACCCCTTCAACGGAATTGCTGACCTTTATAATGGCATCATCCGCACTCCACTCGACCCGGATATAACTTTTTCCGACGATCCGCTGCGCATGCTTCGGGCCATACGCTTCGCTTCTCAGTTATATCATGCCGATAATGATGGCGGTGAGATTACTGAATATTCAGAGGTGGTTGAGAAAGGACGACCATTCAGAATTTTCAATGAAACATTCGAAGCCATACGTGAGAATGCCTCCCGCATGGAGATAATCACTCGAGAGCGTATCAACGATGAGCTCTCGAAGATTATGCGTTCTCCGAGGCCATCTGTAGGATGGCGACTTCTCGACATGGCACAGCTCCTTGACTATGTGTTCCCCTCTCTGGTACCACTGAAAGGAGTGGAGATGAAAGAGGGACGCGGACATAAGGATAATTTCTACCACACCATACAAGTGGTTGACAATGTAGCCACACGTTCAGACAATGAATGGCTCCGCTGGGCCGCTCTGCTTCACGACATAGCAAAGCCCGTCACCAAGAAATATGACAAGAAGCTCGGTTGGACATTCCACAACCACAATTTCATCGGTGAGAAGATGGTGCCGCGAATTTTCCGTGATATGAAGCTGCCTCTCAACGAGAAGATGAAATATGTAGCGAAACTGGTGGGGCTTCACATGCGCCCTCAATCAGTAGGAGAAGATGGGGTAAGTGATTCAGGCGTGCGTAGGATGATCACAGATGCAGGTGAAGATGTCGAAGACCTCATGATACTCGCCGAGAGTGACATCACCTCCAAGCAACCCGACAAAGTGCGACGCCAACTTGAAGGCTTCTCGCGCTTGCGTGAGAGAATGCACCAGATTCAAGATGCCGATGCATTCCGTAAATGGAAGAATCCGATTGATGGAAACGAGATAATGCAAAAACTCGGTATACCTCCCGGTCCTGAGATAGCAAGATTAAAAGATATGGTAAAGGAGGCCATTATGGACGGTAGAATCCCATACGAACACGATGCAGCTTGGGAATATCTCCTTTCCACCATCGACAGTAAGTTATAAAAAGTATAATACAAAAGCAAAAAAGCCCGGACGAAAATTTTCGTCCGGGCTTTTTTTGCTTTTGTATATTTATTAGTCCTGGTTGAGGTTCACACGCTTGAACTCTACAACTACAAGACCCTTCTCAACGCTGTTGAGGTACTGTCCTACAGTGATCTTGGGATCCTGAACATATGCCTGCTCCATAAGACAGTTGTCTTTGAAGAACTTGTTGAGACGACCGTTGGCGATGTTCTGAATCATAGCCTCGGGAAGGTTGGCAGCCTTAGCCTCACCGGCCTCCTTCATGATCTGACGACCACGGGCAGCCTCCTCCTCGGTGATCCAACCCTTGGTGATATTGCTCTGGATATGATCCTCGCTGTCGAAGTGGTGGGGGTTGAGCCCTGCCTTCTTAAGAGCAACTTCCTGAGCCTTGAGCACCTGCTCCTGCTTAGTCTTCTCGATAGCCACGCTGATCTCCTGATCGATTGTTGCCTGAGGAACGTTCTCACGACCAACAGCAACAGGATTCATGGAAGCGATCTGCATACAGATTTCGCGACCTACCTGGGGATCTAC
>CAMWZE010000381.1 GCA_947178685.1 uncultured Porphyromonadaceae bacterium | reverse complement strand
CCCCATCGACGAGGAGGAACTCATAGGCAACTGGGAAATCATCGACCTCTCCTACTCCTATGGGCAGATGAAGGAATCAACCGACATGAGCCTCACCGCCGACCATAAGATCAACGGAGGTGTTTTTGACGGAGCCGACTGGAGCTTCGACCCTGCTTCCGGAATTCTTAAAGCAGGCGACACTCAGCTCTATCTGAAGCGCGAATGTGACTGGGAAGATGCCGACCGACGCGCAACTATAGTTTTCGCAGGTATCTCCAACACAACATACTGGGGTAAGAAATCAATCTGATCTCACTCTCAAAACAGGCAGAAGCCTCGGCTATATGCCGGGGCTTCTGATTTAACAGACTAATCTAAAACTAACCGGCTGAACACATGAAAAAGATATTTATTGTTTGTCTACTGATGCTTGCTCTATCAGCCCGGGCACAGTCCGGATCTTGGAGCGCCGACAATGGCAACGGCACATACACCAATCCCCTTCTTTACGACGAATTCTCCGACCCTGACGTTATACGCGTCGGCGATGACTACTATCTCGCCGGCACCACCATGCACACTGTGCCGGGGCTCGTAATCCTACATTCAAAAGACCTCGTAAACTGGGAAAACGTATCCTACTGTTTCGACCGTTTCGACTTCGACGACGATGCATTCTCACTGAAGAACGGCAAGGAGATATATGGACAAGGTATATGGGCACCTTGCATACGCTACAACAATGGCAAGTTCTATCTATACAGCAACGTCAACGGCAAAGGCCTGCAATGCTACACAAGCGAGAAGATCGAAGGTCCCTGGAAGCATATAAATATGAAAGGGAATATCTACGATCTCGGTGTGCTTTTCGACGATGACGGCAAGGTATATGCCATCCACGGTTACGGCGAAGTGAAATGCACGGAGCTTAAACCCGACATGAGTGGCCCGATAGAGGAGACCGAAAGGGTAATCATTCCCAATGGCAGTGCCGTAGGTGAAGGCCATCATATGTATAAGATTGACGGTATGTACTACCTTATCTCCACCGACTACCGTCCGAACGGACGCACACTCTGTTCCCGATCGAAAAACATCTGGGGGCCATACGAGACTTGTGTGATAACTGCTGATGAGACTTTCGGTTATCACGCCGCTCCGATGACTCAGATCAATGGCAGAATAATGCCTGACGGTCATCCCGTAAGCATTAATCCGGCCGATCCGGACAAAACCGCTGCCTCCAACATACATCAAGGTGGAATTGTCTCTACCCCGGATGGCCAATGGTGGGCTCTACTGATGATGGATTTCCACTCGATAGGTCGCACTGTCACCCTCGCCCCGATAACCTGGAAAGATGGCTGGCCTATGCTCGGACTTGAAGGGAATCCCGGTCGCGCTCCTCGCACTTGGCTGAAGCCTAACACTCCGGCCCGTGACACCGAACCGATACATGCCCCGTATGAACGAAATGAGGATTTCAATGGAAAGACTCTCGGCCGTGTATGGCAATGGAATCATAACCCCGACGAGAAGATGTGGAGCCTTAAGAATGGGAAGCTTCGACTCAACACTATGCCTGCCGACCAGTTGATGTGGGCCCGTAATACTCTCACCCAACGTGCCATCGGTCCGGTATCCGTCGTCACTGTGGAGCTTGATACCAAAAATCTCAAGGATGGTGATGTATGCGGACTCGGAAATATCAACGTGCCCTGTTCTTGGGCAGGTGTTGTCAAGGAGGGAAACAAGCTTATCCTACGCCGGTTTGAACAAGTGGCCAACGATACCCTCGACATCCCCGTCAATCTTAAGGATGGAAAGATCTGGCTACGCTTTAACGGTGACTTCGACAACGACAAAGGGCGATATGCCTACTCAACGGATGGTGTCAACTTCTCACACCTCGGCGACGACATGACTCTCAGTTACCAGCTCATCACCTTCCAGGGTGCCCGTATGTCGCTCTTCGCTTTCAACAAGAATGGAAAGAACGGAGGATATGCAGAGTTTGACAATTTCACCGTAGAGGAACCAAAGGCAGACCGCTCGGGATATATCCCCTTCGGAAAGACCTTCAGAATTATCAATGTCGCCACAGGGCTACCGATGCATGCCACCCCTCACGGACTGATGCATGACACGGGCGCCGACACCGACAACGACCAGACACGCTTCAAGGTGGTGGACCGTGGCAACGGAAAGGTGCTTCTGCAAGCGGCCGACGGACGCTATGTTTTCGTATCCGGTCTCGGACTCCCGGGCGATGTCCGCCTCACCGACGATATCGAGAAAGCTGAGGAATTCATGTGGCAAGACTACCTTAACCGTGAGTTCATGCTGATGTCGATGCGCACTCACAAATATATCGGCAAGAGTCCGACAACCGGCAGTCCATATTCAATGGACTATGCCGGAGCTGACCCCGCCCGTCGCAACGGTGCGGTACTCCGCTGGGCCGATTGATTTCCGACTCTCAACTGAAGCCAGTAATATGGGATAGCGTCTCTTTCATAAAGATGCTATCCCTTATTTTTTTAAAATTTCATGGAATATTGTCACAAATCAACCTGTATCGATATGAGATCAGGGAGGAGAACCACTCCTGAGACACCTATTTTACAACATTTATCGGGCATATAACAGTAATTTCAGACCAAATCACCACAAATTCTTGTAAAGTCACATATAATTTCGTTCCATAACCTACTGTCACAAGATTGCACGATATTGGCACAATCCGTCACAACATTCCAAAGTGGAATAGGTAATTTTGTATTCCAAACCTTATATTAAAAACGACCTCCATGAAACCTAACGAGACAAAAAAGGAGAACGAAATAAGTCGACGTGAATTTCTACGAAATCTCGGACTTGCGGGTGCCGGTATCCTGGCAGCCACCAGCCCGTGGTTATCTACATTTTCTGAAGTCGTCAACACAAAAAAGGAGAAATGCCGACTCGGCATCATAGGCCCCGGATCACGAGGGCAGTTCCTCATGAGCTTCATCCGCCAGAACCCGAAAGCTGAGATCACAGCTCTAGCCGACATCTA
>CAMWZE010000380.1 GCA_947178685.1 uncultured Porphyromonadaceae bacterium | reverse complement strand
AATTAAATAAATTATGCAAAATTAATGAATTTTGAGGATATTGCCAAATGATAAGCCTACATAAAGCGTGCCAAAAAATGAGATTTTTATTCTTAACCGGTAAGTGCTAAATATTGCCGATAGGCTGAACACATAATGGCGGGCAGCCGTATGAGTACGCGAGAACGGCATTCACGATTTTTCTCATGACAAAATAAATGTATCGCGATATATTTTGGAGAGTGGAAGTATGTGGCCTCCGGATGTGACTATCTTATTATAGTCTATCTTTTTTATCATGCCACGATTGATGGCATATGATTTATGAATCTGAACTATTCCTTTATGCGACAAGGATGAGAGAAGGGCCTTGAATGTTGATCTCGTTACTATTTTATCATTAATAGTGACTACCATCACATAGTTTTCCATTGATTCAAGATACACTATATCGGGTATATATATCCTATGCAGAATCTTATCGGCTCTGAGGAAGATGAAATCACTGTCAGGCTTCTCTTTCCTGTAATATGAGTATACCGAGGCTTTATCAACCGACTGAAGAAAACGGGGGTAGGAGACAGGTTTAAGAAGGTAGTCACATACATTCAATTCAAAACCTTTCAAGGCATATTGCTCGAAAGCCGAAACAATGATTACAGCCGAAGTGATCGTGTTTGATGCAATGAAGTCCAAACCGGACACTTCAGGCATTCGGATATCCATGAATATTATGTCGGGAGAGGTATTGTCGCGTATATAGGCATTCAATGTCGTGGTATCCTTAAATTCTCCTACACAGACGAGTGTTGGTGTCCTGTTGATATAGCTTCTCAGTCCATATCGGGCTGTCTGTTCGTCATCGACTATTGCAGCTGTAAGTATCGGTTGGTTCATTGTAGTTTCAGTTTCAAATAAGCTTTAAACAGATCTTTGTTACCCTCTAATTTTAGTTCATATCTGCCGGTATATAGTATTTCGAGCCTCTTCTTGAGATTTGCCAGTCCCAGTCCTGAAGCGTCTACCGGCGTTGAAATACGCTTAGTCACGGAATTCTCTACTGATAATTCCAGTGTCTCCCCTTCTACCGAAAGATTCACCTCAATCCATCTTGGATTGCCTCCGGAATGCTTCACAGCATTCTCTACCAGAGGAAGAAGAAGATGTGGCTGTATCTCATTGAGATTATTTACCACATTTATATGTGAGATAATATCTATTGATTCTCCAAATCTTATCCTGCAAAGTTCGAGAAAACTGTTAAGCGCAGAGATTTCCCTATCGATGCAGACCGGTCCATTGCCTTCATAAAGCTGTGTCCGAATAAGGTTAGACAGATGCTCTACGGTATTGCGTGCTGTTGTATTTGTTTCGTCAATGGTGAAATAGATGGTATTCAGCATATTGAAAAGAAAATGCGGATGAAACTGAGCCCGCAACAGCTTCAGCTCGGTTTCCGTCCGCGCCGCCCGTGCCTCCTGCTCCCCAAGTTTTGATTCTACATAAAGTTTATTGAGGAATCGGCTCTTCATAGTAAGATACATCCATATGGAAGTCAACGCCGTGATGACTATTGGAATTACCAGATCAGGCACCTCCGAAACAAGCGGAACGTCATGTGACATCCCCATGACTCCGACACACAAGAATACCGGCATGAGTATCACCACTGTGTATTCAGGTATCATACCAATATTTCGGCGTATCGTCAAAGCCATCCATTTACATGCAAGGTGATAGCACACGATACTTCCGGCAATTACGCCTACGAGTTCAGTAGCTATGAATTGCCATGAATGGCTGATATAGTGTGCTTCGGAAGGCAGATCATTTGTCAGCCGGATCAATAGGAACATTATGGCCGCATATAAAAGCGGTGTCATTAAGGATTTCTTCATTATCTACAAATTTACACGATTAAGTTCATCGATACAAACTTTACGGTCTTTTTTTTCTGATTTCCCAATGCCTTCGTTTATGCGCCATGATATGGATATTCCGAATTTCCTCATATCCTCAAATTCCTTTTCATAGAGTATTGCTTTACGCCCGGCTAATAGAATTGAGGAATTGAAATGATTAGTATTGAATATATCCTTTACATAGAGCGATAAAGAGACTCTCCCGGCCAGAAAGTTTTTTTTCAGGCCTAAATAGGTATTCCAGACGTGTGAGGTTCGAGCTTGTCCGAAAGCCATACCCCCTCTGTAAGATACGTCAGCCTCCGCCATGACATCATATGGCATCTGAAATATGCTTTTCAGATCGATTACCGGCGTCCATCGTACATTGGAGTTTAATCCGGTATTTCTGCCAAAGCGATAGGAAGAGTAAATGATGTTGGCCGTAGCTGAAGCCGTCCACCAGTTTGTGAGATTAATACCACTGCACGTGGCGGATAACAGCAGCTGAAGATGTGAAGGTATGTTTTCAGGAGTAACGTAAACTATACGGTCGGTCAGTTCACGGTAATATTTCACAATATCTCTTGATACAAGCTCACCGTTGGCCATTATGCGCCAATGTAGGTTGTCGCTCCATGTCAAGGTCATGGAATGCAGAGATGCTTCCTTAAGGTTGATGTTACCTCCGACATGGGTGATGTCGTCAAAGAGATGAATGAATGGATCAAGATCGGCAAAACGTGGTCGGATAACTTTATTCGCATATGCAAGCATCCAAGACCCAAATCCGGCAGGGGTTATCATTAATGACATTGACGGATATATATGGAGATAGTTTCTGTTGACATCCCTGCTTTCGGAACTCTCGTTGCCTGTGAAATATGTCGAGAGATTATTTTGCTCACCTCTGAGGCCTATAGAAGCGCTGAACATATCATATTGGCATTTCCCTTCAGCATATATGGCATTGACGTTTTCATCGTATCCGAAAGAGGAATCAAGATCACCTGGTATCGGGTTGGTTTCGGAGTTAGCGTGAGAGTCGATATAAATTCCTTTACTCCTCATATTGACATAGGATATTCTGGTTCCGGCGGAAATAAACCAATGACGCGAAAGGTGTCTGTTGAAGTCACAACTACCTACCATCCCATAAGTAG
>CAMWZE010000379.1 GCA_947178685.1 uncultured Porphyromonadaceae bacterium | reverse complement strand
AAGGCCATTCATCCCGGGGGTGCATATTCAGATGCCCGCAAGTCTCTTCAGGAGAAGGCTCAGAAACCTCATAATGTTGAGGGTAACGGACGTGATACCCTAATATATACTTATGCTCCGACTGTGAGCAACAATCTCGTGGAGGATGTATATTTCCGCTTACAGAAACAGTATCGTGAGGCTCAGGCTCAGGTGAACGCGATGAAGTCTGATTGTCGTAAGGCTATGGAGGAATCGGCGATAGCCTCCAAGACTGAATATACTAAAGCGATGTCGGAATGGACAGCGGAGCGTAAGCTTCTCGAAGCCCGTCATGCTGAACATATCCAGCGAAAGGCTAAGGAGCTCGCTGCCCTCAAGATCCGCATACCGGAATCGCTGCAGGCTATCTATGACACGGTTTCCGGCCTTGGTAAGAATAGCTGAAAATATAGCATGAGGTTTGGCGACGGCCACCCGTTCAGGGGGTTGAAACCTTAAGGAGCGACGAGGATTGTCATCTGATTACAAGCCTGTCTGATATGACAGAACAATAGGTACCTTATGCTGCAATGCGGCATAAGATTTAACTGACCGGATCTCCACAGTTTTATCTCTCTCCATGCCTGTGATGACTTGACTGTTCGGAGGCAGTTTTTGATTTCGACAGGAGGTCCGGGTTTTCGCTCTTGTTGTCGCTCTTGTTTTCTCTGACATGACTCAACACTCCGCCTCATGCGAGGGGGAGGATATGAAGTGGCTGCCGTCTCTCCCGGCACGTTTCATATCCTCCTCCTTTTTTATGTATTCATTCGGTAGAATGAGACTTTATGTACATGACATCAGGTTGTATCAATTATTCTTTTTCGTTTGACGGAAGGTAATATATGTAGAAGTTCTCATCAGATATATCCGGATTTCAGATTCAAAGGATTTCTGCAGATCAGCCTGATGTTGATTCGAAGCTATTCTTCCGCATCCAGTAGATCTCACACAAATTCACCATCGTCCAGATGATGCACGTCAGCGGTCACAAAACCCCAAAAACCTCCATAGACTACATCAGGCTCTCGGCAGATGAAATTGCCGATGAGATAGACGCAATCGTCAACGGAACAAAAGAAGAAGTATTCTGAGTGTCAAGGATTATCCAATGAATCTGAACGAGTGGAAATACTGCGATAGTCCGTCGCAGTTATTGAACAGGCAAATTTTTATGAACTTTTTTAGTCCGTCTGTTGTTTTGATTTTGTAGAGTTAGAAAAAATCGCTAACTTTGCACCGTCATCGATCGAAGAACGAAAGACTTGGTTGGCCGCATTACCGTAAATGCGGTTTTTTTATGCCTTGTTCTGAAGCTTACGCATATAATATGCGTGATTGGACTGGTCAACGCAGAATCCCGTAATTAAAGCAAAATTGGGATTTATATACTCCACAACAACCATATAGCCTTTTGCACGATACCAAAAGTATTCGCGCTCTCGACCTGAATTTTCAATATATCTGAACCGGGTGATACGATTATCCGAGGCGTTCTCTAAAATGGGCTTTATCCAATGGACACGCACAGCCCGTTCCGAACGAAACTCTCTCACCGTTTTTGCTGTTTTGCGTCTGTCCTCTTTGGCATCCCTTGTTATGACATGGACAAACTTTTCAAGTAGTCCGTCAAACCAATCGGGTAGCCCATCCTTATGTGAGCGATTATAGGGATAGGGCTTTATTATCAATTCGGCACCATCAAGATTTACCTTTTGGATTAAGACATCATTCTTGAATCTTTCGTGCAGCTCCATTATCTTTTCTTTGTCATCAACCGACAATTCGCAATCAAAATATGGCTGCAACATTCCAAGTATATCATTATCAGCCATTCCTCTTCTTTGGTTGAAAATCGTAAATTGCAAATTTGTCATCTCCCGGCTCTGTGCCTTCATCAAGATGGTAACCCGACAAATCTTCGATAAGTTTCACAATATGGGATTTGGCCTCGCTTCCATTAAGACCTCTTGCCCTATATGTTATAGCTCCGATTATAATATCGGCGAGCTGGATAAACTGTGATTCATGTGAACGGATATTTTGTAATGACTGTATCCTGTCGTTCGTCCCTATCATACTTGTCAGCTCATTGTATATCGAGGCAAGTTTGATTTTACCGTTATTGTCTTTAAGGTCAAGAAAAATTCGGTAAAAATTGACATTATCGGAATTATGACGGATAGAAAAGCGGATAAGACGTTCTACGACTGAATAATAAAATCGGTTATACTTATCACGATCCAAAGAGTGGGCCCGAATATTAGACTTATTTTTTATAAGCACACTGCGGAAAACCATTGATGACTTAAAAAACAACCGCAGAATCTCGTCATACATGGCAAGATGCGTGCGGCTGACGGTATTCCATTTCAATTCATGAAGGATTCCATATTTGCGTTTTATACGTTTTAGCTCAGACTTATAGGTATCAAGGTCTGCATCAGGCACAATTATTGCCCCAATGCACATAATGTCGCTGTTATTAAATTGCAGATAACAACTCTCATCGCAGAATATTGAATATGCCTTTTGCGGTTGCTCCATACTGCAAAGTTACTACAAATCCGTGAGATATGGAAGCCTTGTCCTTTCAAAGAACTTAACCACGCTGGTGTTTTTCTTATGCCCAGTCCATACATAGACAGGTTTAGTTTATCGGGCATATATAGTGCCCGAACCAAACTAAACTAATTATGATTATCCACAACGGTGCCAAATGTGGGTAAAAAATACACGATTTGGCACTCTCGTGTGACTTAGAAACATTCCGTCTCATTTCCAAATGTAATACAAAAGCATGTGATTTGGAAGCGTGACGTATGAGTTGGATAAGCGACAATAGCTGTAACCGAAGAAAAGGATATAGTGGCAAAAGTCACCTCATATCCTCCCCCTTTTTTTATGTATTCATTCGGTAGGATGACACTTTATGTACATGACATCAGGTTATATCAATTATTCTTTTTCGTTTGACGGAAGGTAATATATGTAGAAGTTCTCATCAGATATATCCGGATTT
>CAMWZE010000378.1 GCA_947178685.1 uncultured Porphyromonadaceae bacterium | reverse complement strand
GTGGTGAGTCTCAATGTGGAGAAGTATGGAGGTGGCATTCTTTATACTTGGTTTGACCGTCCGCTTTCAATGTCAGGCCGAGTGATGTTGGCGACAAAAGATCCGATGAAGCCGGAGACCCGTATCTTCGATCTTGAGCGTGCTGTGGCTACAATTCCTCATCTTGCAATTCATTTCAATCGTGCGGTAAACGAGGGTAACCCTCTGAGCGTGCAGAAAGATATGAAACCGGTGATCGGATTCTTCCCGCCGGAGCGTATCGAGCAGGTGAAGGCAAGGGGTGGATTTGTTAAACTGATGGTGGCAGAGCGCCTCGGTATAGAGCCTGAGGATATATTGGATTACGAGATTGTACTCTATCCGTTTGAGAAGCCCACAGTCTGTGGTATGAATGCCGAGTATTTCCAATCTGCCAGGATAGACGATCTTTCAATGGCATTTGCCGGTCTTGACGCTATGATAGCTACATGTGACACTACATGCGAGGATACAAGGGTTCTTGCTGTGTTTGATAATGAGGAGACCGGCTCAGGCACGAAGCAAGGAGCCGCCTCGAGCGTGTTCCGCGATCTGCTTGAACGTGTCTGTGGAGGCACTCATGAGTCGTTTGTGAGATCAGTGGCGCGTTCGTTTATGATTTCTGCAGATGACGCCCACGCATGGCATCCCAACTATAATGAGAAATATGACCCTACCAATCACCCTGTGATCGGAGGGGGCCCGGTAATAAAGATCAATGCCAACTGCAAATACATGACAGATGCCGAGGGTGCGGCAGTATTCCGTGGCCTCTGTAAGAAGGCCGGTGTTCCATGCCAGACGTTTGTAAATCACGCAGACGTAGCCGGTGGAAGCACCTTGGGAAATATACTCACTTCACAGATCGACCTCCGTGGCGTGGATATGGGCAATGCCATCTGGGCGATGCATTCAGCTCGCGAGACGGCCGGCACAGCCGATCAATTTGCGGCCATCAAGGTGTTTACCACATTCTTCAGTTGAAAATTTGCGGAGTAGAATAAAATTTGCTAACTTTGCAAACGGAATATGCGTCTCTTTCTCCCGATGACTCGGGGAGGAGGGGGCGCAGTTATGAAGAAACATAGAAAATAACTACATAAAAGTCACAATGAACGTAAATTATGACAAACTCGACAATGTGAAAGGTGTGATTACCGTGACCATCGAGGAGAAAGACTATGCCGACAAGGTAAAGAAGCAGCTCAAGGAGATTGGTAAGAAACATGTAGAGCCCGGATTCCGTCCCGGTCACGTGCCTGCCGGCCTGATTGCCAAGAAATACGGCACAGGCGTGAAATATGATGCTGTCAACGAGACTGTCGGTGAAGCTGTCTACAACTATATCAGGGAGAACAATCTCCATGTGCTCGGGCAGCCTGTGCCTGACACTGAGAACTCAATAGATATCAACAATAACGAGTTCACTTTCAAGTTTAAGGTGGGTGTTGCTCCTGAGATTGATAATCATGTCAACCAGGATCTCCATATTCCTTACTACACCATTCAGGTGACAGACGATATGATCAACGAGCAGGTTGAGGGTCTTCGCAAGCGTTTCGGCCGTCAGGTGTCGGGCGAGGAGACAGATGACAACTGCGTGATCAAAGGTGAGATAACCGAGCTCAATGAAGACGGCTCTGTTAAAGAGGGTGGCGTTGTAGTAGAGAACGGTATAATCGCTCCTGTTCATTTCAAGAATGATGAGCAGAAAGAGCTTTTCAAGAATAAGAAAGTTGGCGACAGCGTGGTATTCAATCCTGCTGCAACTTGTGACGCGAATGAAGTGGAGATGTCGTCAATGCTTAATATTGACAAGGAGGACGTAGAAAACCATAAGGGTAATTTCCGTTTTGACATCAAGGATATCATCGTGCTTAAGCCCGCTGATCTTGATCAGGAACTCTTTGATAATGCCGTAGGAAAAGACAAGGCTCACAATGAGGAGGAATTCCGTGCAGCTATCAAGGAACTTCTTGAGCTCAACCTCTCAAATGACTCGAACTATCGTTTCACTATCGATGCCAAGGATGCAGTTGAGAAGGCTGTAGGTCAGCTCGAACTTCCCGAGGAGATTCTCAAGGATTTACTTATCCGTCAGAACGAGGGTATCAATAAGGAGAATGTAGACGAGGAGTTCAACAAGCTCCGTGGCCAGCTTAACTGGGATCTTATCCGTGATAACATCGCTGAGAAGTTTGAGGTTAAGATTTCTCAGGAAGATGTGCTCGATGAGGCACGCGGCGTTGTAGTGCGTCAGCTCATGCAGTATGGTCCGAGCGCGCTTTCCGATCAGCTTGTAGAGCAGTATGCCAACGAAGTTGTCAAGGATCAGAAAAACCGTGAGATGCTTGTACAGAACGCTCTTACCCGTAAGGTGTTTGAGACAATCAAGGAGAATGTCAGCCTTGACAACAAGGAAGTGTCGGTTGAGGAATTCCGTCAGCTCTTTGCTCCTGCCGCCGAGGCTTGAACAAGTGTGAAAGAATAATGAAATAAGGTCCCGGCGAGCAAATCCAAACTGCTCGCCGGGACATTGATATTTTTTGGCACATTATTTGAAGGTATAAGTGATGGCATCATCAATCCGGTTCTCTCAGAGTGGAATTTGAATCTTTCGCAAAGACAGAATTAATATTCCCCGCTCGGTTGCCATCAAATAATGAGGACTAAAACAAATAAAAGATATGCAAAACGATTTTAAAAACTATGCTGTCAATCATCTTGGTATTAATTCCAATACACTTGACAGCTACACACGCCATCTTGACAAGCAGATGGGTGTATTCAGCGCTACTATGCCGACTGCCGATTATATGAATCCGTATATCCTTGAGGAGCGTCAACTTAATGTCACTCAGATGGACGTCTTCTCTCGTCTGATGATGGACCGCATTATTTTCCTCGGCACTCAGGTGAGCGATCAGAGCGCTAACATTATACAGGCTCAGCTCCTTTACCTTGATTCTATCGATCCCGAAAAGGATATCTCAATCTATATCAATTCTCCCGGTGGTTCGGTATATGCC
>CAMWZE010000377.1 GCA_947178685.1 uncultured Porphyromonadaceae bacterium | reverse complement strand
GTCCCTTAAGGGGGGAGACGGTGGAGGTAAAGTTGTCTGATTGTAACGGTCGGATGTGGAGCGACAAGCATGTAATGACATCTTCGTCAGACACTCTCTTTAGCTTCGGCCACACCGTAAAAGGGGCGAAGGGCTGGAATGCGGAGACTCCGAATCTTTATACTCTTACCGTGGTGCACCGCGATGCTTCCGGAAGGGAGAAGGAGGCGTTCACGCATCCTTTCGGGTTCCGTACAGTGGAGATGAAAAACGGTCAGCAACTGATTAACGGCAAGGCTGTGCTCTTCAAGGGAGTGAACCGCCATGAGCATGACTCTCACAAGGGACGTACCATCTCAGTGGAGTCGATGCTTACCGATATAGAGCTGATGAAGCTTAATAATATCAATAGCGTTCGCACCTGCCATTATCCCAATCACTGGCAATGGTATGAGCTCTGCAATGAATATGGTCTTTATCTTGTAGATGAGGCTAATATCGAGAGCCATGGTATGGAAGCTCATCCGGATGGCACTCTGGCCAATATGGAGGGTTGGGATATACCCTTTCTGGAGCGCATGGGACGTATGATAGCACGCGATAGAAACTTTTCCTGCATAGTGACATGGTCGATGGGTAATGAGTCGGGCTACGGACGCCATTTTGAGACTCTCTACGACTATGCCTATAGTGTGGATGGCAGTAGGCCTGTGCAATATGAGGGTGGAGGGTATGATGCAAAGAGCGATATCTATTGCCCGATGTATCCCCGGGTGTGGTCGCTCGCCCGTCATGCCAACCAGCGCGACCGTCGCCCTATGATAATGTGTGAGTATGCACATGCCATGGGCAATAGTGTGGGAAATCTTCAGGATTATTGGGACCTTATCTATAAGCACGACCAGTTGCAGGGTGGCTTTATCTGGGATTGGGTAGACCAGACCTTCGAGAAGAAAGATGATAAAGGTAGGAGGATATGGGCCTACGGTGGCGACATGGGATTTGCCGGAGTGGTTAACGACTCTAATTTCTGCGCCAATGGTCTTGTGGATGCCTCGCGCCTTCCCCATCCTCATCTCACAGAGGTGAAGCGAGTGCTCCAAAACATACATTTCGAGCCGGTGGTGATGAATAGCCATAAGGTGTATGTAGACAACAGGCATGATTTCTCCAATCTTGATAACTACACGCTCACCTGGCAATTGCTTCGCGATGGTGATGTGGTGAGAAGCGGATCTCTTGATTTCCCTGACGTGGCTGCCGGTAAGAGATGTTCCTTGGATATTCCTTATGGCCGGATAGACGACGATGGTGAATATTTCCTTACGTTGAGAGCCCTTACCCGTCAGAGACGAGGCATGGTGCCGGCGGCTCATGAGGTGGCTGTGGCTCAGTGGCCCCTCACCGAGTTCAGGACATTGGTTTCGGAAGAGGTGAGCAGAGGAAAGTTCGTTAGTAAGGAGACCGATGAGAGCATCACCATTCAATGTGGAGATGAGGTATATCGCTTTTCGAAAACAGACGGTGCGCTTGAATCGTGGCTGAGTGGCGGTGAGGAGTTGCTCAAGGAACGCCTGCGTCCAAACTTCTGGCGTCCGCTCACCGACAACGATATTCCCAACGGCCATCTTGACCGTTGCGGTGTGTGGCGAGATGCCGCGCGGGGTATGACCCTGAAAAGCCTAACGCCGACAGAGACCGGAGTAAGCACACTTCTGACGAATGATCTCCTCGGGATAACGATGACACTCGATTACACCATGAGTGAGGCCGGGCGTCTGGATGTGGGCTGCCGGTTCTCAATCGGAGATGTGCCGTTGCCGGAATTGCCGAAACTCGGCATGACTCTCACTCTCCCCGGTGCCTACGAGAGGATGGAATGGTATGGACGTGGTCCCGGCGAGAGTTATCCCGACCGCAAGTCGGCCTCTCTGATCGGAAAATACAGCTCGACTGTGTGGGATCAGTATCATCCTTATGTGAGAGCACAGGAGACCGGAAATCACACCGATGTGAGATGGATGAGGCTCACCGACGGCAACGGTCGCGGATTGCTTGTGAGTGGAGGGGAACCGCTTAACATAGGAGCATGGAACTTTCCTCAGAGCGATATAGAATATATTCCCGCAACAATAGCACGGGTGCATGGCGGCTCCATTGAGAAGCAGGATATGGTGACGCTCAACATCGACCATAGAATGATGGGCGTGGGGGGCGACAATACCTGGGGAGCACAGGTGCATTCCGAATATACGGTGGCTCCGGCAGACTATGATTTCCGGTTTACCCTTCAGGCTCTGCATCCCTGACCGAGGAATATAAGAGTCGCTTAAAGAAACTTAATGAGAATTTTTAAGAAAAATCTACAGGTTATGAGAAAGCATAAAATTGCAGTCGGTGCAATAATCGTGAGTCTGGCAGCGGCCGGGTTAGCCCTTACGGGCCCCGGCTGCACCCGGGCCTCAGCCACCGAGGAACTGCGGTATTCTTATCCTGACATATTCGATATATCATACACTCCCGATACACTCCACCGTTGCACCGGTTGGTTTACCGATGCCGGGGCATGGTTTGGATTCACCTTGCCCGAAAAGAGAGGCTGGACCGATGGCTTCTGTGGTCCATTCAGCCTCGACATGAACCGTCGTGAGTGGATGGCCAAATCGGCAGTTTCGCTGACCTCGGAAAAGAGCGCGAAAGGACGCCCCGATACTCTTCTCTATTTTCCGGGAGAGATCCGTCTTGCCTCCACATTCCCCGAAGGGAAAGTGGAGCAGCGTCTCAACTTCATAAATTCGAAGAGTGCCTTGCTAAGCATCATCAATCACGGAGGGGAGACACTTACTGCCCGCGGTCTGGAGTGGGCTCCCGGCACAGAGGTGACGGCAGAGGGGAATATGGTCAAGGCCGTCAATCCTTCGGGAGAGATTGTCGTGCTCACTTTTGGTCCTGATGTAGAGGTTTCGGCAGACCACCATAACTATAGGGCGGTGATTCCTTCGAGAAAAAGCGATTATGTGGTGATCTCCATGTTCGACTCCGAGGAGGGACTTCAGGGGGGACTGTCAGAGAT
>CAMWZE010000376.1 GCA_947178685.1 uncultured Porphyromonadaceae bacterium | reverse complement strand
GAATAATATTTCCGTGTGTGAGGGAAATTCCATTCAACTTTTAAAAGATTCCTCTGAATCATATGACGTTATTTTCATTGATCCTGCCCGGCGGGGAGCGGAAAACCGCAGAGTTTATAATCTTCATGACTGCACTCCCGATATAATCTCTCTCAAAGATGAGATTATGCATTATTGCTCATGTCTGTTGATAAAGGCTTCTCCCCTCCTCGATATAACTCAGACCCTTCGTGATTTCCCGGAGGTCTCAGCCATACATTCGGTGTGCGTGGAGGGTGAGTGCAAGGAAATTCTCATCGAGTTACAAAGCCAGGTATCGGAGGTTTCTTACCACGCTGTGGATCTTGACCGGGAAGGAAACATTATCTCTTCCCTTCATTATTCAGATATAGATTTCAAGAACGGAGAAATAGCTTACGCTCTTCCGAACTTGACCTTCCACTATCTTTACGAACCGAATGCTGCCATAATGAAACTTGCACCGTGGAGAGTGTTGCAAAAGAATTTTCCGGAGCTGAAAAAGCTTGATTCCGATTCCCATATCTTTGTCAGCGACACATTCTATCCTTCCTTTCCGGGCAGGGTGATGGAAGTTGAAAAGGTGATTACAAACAAAGACCGGAAAACTCTCAAAGGTCTTCCGGTCAATATAGTCTCACGCAATTACCCTTCGTCAGCCAATGATTTGAGAAAAAAACTTGGAGCTAAAGAGGGCACCGATCAGTTTCTGTATGCCACACGGCTTGCCACACGCCCAATCATGTATCTGTGCCGACGAATCAAATGAATCAGAAACTATACCCTGCTGTCAGCACGAGCTGATTGTTAGTGAGCGACAATTTTGATTTGGGCGATGGGATCGCTCCCGGTGCATCATCAGGAGTAAAAGCATGATATTCCGACTGCATATTCTTGTAAACATACGCAAGATCTGCATAGAAATGATTCCCCCTGTATCCTAATCCAAGCGTTACATAGTTGGTCTCGTTATCCACACGGTAATTAGGCATTGTCCCCGAGGTATAGACAAATGTCTTGTCTTCCCTCACATCACTTTTAACCGGCGATGACACATAGCTATAACCTGCCCTTACGCTGAAATTGGGAGTCAGACGATATTCAGCACCGATACGGAAAGTATTCGTAGACTGATAGTAAGCCTTGATATCATTGTTCGTGTCATAGAATTCGTCTCCGTAATATGAAGCTTTTGTTGCCGGCGATGATGATCCTGACTTAGCTGAATAGTAGTCCCAGGGATCATAGTAACCCGGATCCCAGGTGTTCCCTGTGCCGTAGCTTCCTGCCTGAGAAAATTTCATCTTGTTATAGGGGGTCCACTCGTAATCAAAGGAGATGATGAAGCTGCTGCCTATAACTCCGGCCGCTGAGGCGATAAACTTCATCGGGGAACTGAAACACATATCGTTGTAGGCGAGCATACAGTTGTTTGTCTGTGCCTGACCCGTCTCTGTGCCTGCATATCTGTAATTGACGTCAGCGCCGTAGGTCTCCGTCATGTTATACCATGTAGGAGTATGGAATGCAAAACCAAGTCGTAATTCCTGAATAGGCTTGAGAATGACACCAAGCTGATAGTTAAATCCACTTCCGCTTACATTGTAGTAGTTATGGAGTGTCCAATCAGCAGATGTTCTGACCGCTTCGTTATTATTATCCGGCACGTAAGCATTCTGCAATTGCTCTCCCCAATATGCATTCTGAGTATAATTGAAGTTCACTATATCGAAATTCATACCCCAGTAAACGACATTGGCTATATTGCCGCCGAAAGCTATATTATACTCGTCTACCGAACCTTTTTCAATGACATTATAGATACCCATTCCGCTTGTGCCTTCCCCCCATTGGCCAAACCATTCAGTATCTTGTCCCTCTCCGGATGGAGTAGTCAGATAGCTGTCATATCCCAATATGGTCAGCCACGGAGCTGCCAGATTTCCATCGTTCGGGAAATAGGGATCAAAGCTGGAGGTTGACGTCACGTCTCCGACATAGAGCGGACCGCCCTCAGGACCGCTTGAATTAGCGACTCCCGCGATATAGTTGCTCAATGAATTACGCAAAGGCATTGTGCCGGCATACTGACGGTTGAAGGATACCCCTTTATTATATGTGAACCCGAAGTTCAGGTTAGGGACAGTCGTGCTCGGAAGACGCAAGGTAAAGACTACTCCAATATTATTGAGAAGAAACTTCGTCTGCGTCAAAGAGGTTTCACTGTTATCCGATTTACCAAGACTCTTTTGAAAATCAAGGTCAACAGTAAATCCGATATCGTTGCTGCGATAGATACCGATGCCGGCCGGATTCTGGGAAAGAGTGGAAAGATCGCCGCCAAGCGCACCGAACGCACCTGCCATACCCATGAATCTTGCTGTTCCCTTAAGATCTGGCTGGGAAAATCTGTAGCCATCAATAGCACTCTGTGCCTGAGCAGCCACTCCCGAGGAGATAGCGAGCGAAAGAGTGAGAAAAATCTTATTCATATAGTTTCAGTTTTTAGCTTTTCATCTGCGGCCACCTCTGCCACCTCCTGAAGAATGTCCACCTCCGGTAGACCTTCCTGAGCCAAAACCTCCTCCTGACGAACGGGAGGGATTATAGCTTCCGCTGTTGTTGCGCTGGGTCGACGAGTTGCTGTTGCGGTTATAGTTAGAGTTGGTGTTGCGATTATAATTTCTGTTGGAATTTGTGTTGCTATTATTTCCGCGCACAGTGGATGTAGAGGGGTTCCTTTGGCCGGAGCCTGAATTAACAACCCCCGTGCCGGGCTTGCGATGACCGCTTGTGGCTGTTGTGTTGTATTCCCATCTGCCATTATTATTGCTGACACCCGTATTAGATGGGCGCGTGTTGCTTCCTGCCGGCCGACCTGAAATAGAACCCGGTCTGGCTCCGGAGGGAGCCCTGTGTGCTATGTTACCTCCGGGGCGTGTATTATTCGACCATCCCGGTCGAGCTCCGGCCGGTCGGTTGCCATTAGGTCTCCATGAAGCCATAGGAGGTTGCGGCCCCCACCCTCCGGGTCTGTAG
>CAMWZE010000375.1 GCA_947178685.1 uncultured Porphyromonadaceae bacterium | reverse complement strand
AAAAGCGGTTTCAAAGATCGCCTTAGAGGGCGACAAGGAATATATTAATTAATTTTTGACACATACTTAATGAAAAGAGAGATACCAAAGGTGGCCGAGCAATTGGCCGGAAAAGATAAAGTGAGAATCCTGTTTGTGTGTTTAGGCAATATATGCCGTTCACCGGCGGCCGAAGGTGTGATGCGTTCGGTTGTGGAGAAACATGGGGCTGAGAGTCGTTTTGAACTTGATTCGGCCGGACTCTACGGGGGTCATGCCGGAGAGTTGCCCGACCGTCGTATGCGAGTCCATGCCTTCCAGCGCGGATACAATCTCACTCATCACAGTCGCCCTGTGAGGCCTTCAGATTTTGATAATTTCGATCTGATCGTGGCGATGGATCATAGCAACTACGATCGTCTCCGGGCTATGGCCCCCACAGCAGAGGATGAACGGAAAGTTGTGAGGATGATAGATTTTGTGAAAGGATTTCCTCAGAACGATTGTGTTCCCGATCCCTACTACGATGGAGCAGAGGGTTTTGAACTGGTGCTCGATTTGCTTGAGGATGGATGCGTTAATCTTTTTGACATTGTAAGTGTCAAATAAAATAGAATAAAACAATCAGGTTATGAAAAAGATATTATTAGCATTGCTTGCTTCGGCCGGCATGACATTCGGGGCGATGGCGGCAGATGTACCGGTATTTCCGGGAGGTCAGGAGGCTTTGAACAAATTTATAACAGAGAATATGAAATATCCCGCTCCGGCTAAGGATAATGGAGTGGAGGGTGTTGTCACATTGCGTCTCACGGTGAAGCCCGATGGCACTATCGGAGCTATAAAGGTGGTGCGTATGGTAGATCCTGATCTTGAGCAGGAGGCCATCCGTATTGCGAAGATTATGCCTGCGTGGACTCCGGCCGACAAGGATGGTCAGGCTATAGAGGCTCCCGTTGAGGTGCCAATTACGTTTGAGTTGCCTCAGTGATACTACCTCATGGCGGAGTGAGGCTCATATAAAAAAATAACAATGGCGCTTATGTAACACTGTGTTACATAAGCGCCATTGTTATTTTTACCTTTACTTAAGGGTAGGTGTTAGTGAGTTTACTCGGCTTTCTTCTCAATGACAGTAGGTGTAACTGTCATTTTGAGGATATCCGAGGGCTTCAGGCCGAGCTGCTGTGCGCGTGCACCGAAGAGAGCCTGTGCGCTTGTCACGAACGAGCCTGTCTGATCGGATGTGAGCGTACGGATTGCCTCAGAAAGAGGATTAGTGCTCATGCGCTGTCCCACCACAAGTTCCTTCGGGAACGGAGAGTCAATGACCTGTCCGGAGAGAGTGGCGAGGTTCACTTCAAGTTTCACTTTATCACCATCCTTTACAACGGCAGCGCCATTGAGGGGGAGAGTTCCCCAAAGCTGATCATTGATGGGCTTCATATTAAGCGCCTCTCCGGCTGCTTTAAGCGCAGATTGGGCAGCCTCCTTATCACGTTGTTCCTTAGCTTGCGTGAACTCATTCATCAGACGATAGAAGTTGGCCTGCATCTCCTGGGTATTGAAGATGGAGTCAGACATTATCACGTCAGACATACCATCGAGGAAAACCTTGTCGGAAAGACGGATGCCATGATCCTCCTTGAACTGATTGATATTCATCGCCATCTGATAGCCTTGGAGAAGGCCCTTGTTGTAGGCTTCCTTATCGGCCTTAACGGCATCGAGACCGGCTTTCACACCACGCAGATATTCCTTCTTGGCAATCTCTGAGTCGAGGGTGGTGTCGCGCTGAGCCTCACGCAGATACTCGGAGCCACGCATCTGGCCGAAGCAATATACGAGCGAGTCGGCCTTAGCCTGGCTATCGGGTGCTGAAGCAGTCTTTGTGCTGTCGGTGCCCTCACCGGCACAAGATGCGAGGATGAGAGCAAGAGCTGCTGTAGATAATAATGATTTGAATTTCATTTTATGTCATATAGCTAATGAAGTTGTGTCAACTTTTTGAGAGTTGCGTCAACTTCAGTCCGGCACCGGGATGCTGTCGGGGAGAATCATGACTTCTGCGTCATGGTTCATGGAATCGGTCTCCGCCGGCGGCACAGGTGTCACTTCAACAGTATCACCCGTAGGCACCACATTGTCGTTAGTGCGTCCTTTGCAGGCAGTGGCACCAAGTGATAAGAGCGTCACTACTGCAAAGAGCGATAAATATTTAAACATTTTTGATGTTGACATGACCTGATTACTGGTTTATACCAAGCAGCTCAACCTCAAAGATAAGAGGAGCGTTGCCGGGAATAGTGCCGGGGACTCCGGCCTCACCATAAGCGAGGTCTGAGGGGATGTAGAAGATAGTCTTGCCGCCCACTTTCATAGTCTGCAGACCTTCAGTCCATCCGGCGATTACACGGTTGAGAGGGAATGTAGCCGGTTCGCCACGAGTGACAGAGCTGTCGAAAACAGTGCCGTCGGTGAGCATGCCGGTATAGTGAACTGTCACGGCATCAGTAGCTTTCGGGCTGTCGCCGGTGCCCTCGGTGACCACTACATATTTCAGACCGGATTTAGTCTGCACATAAGTAGAGTCGGAAGGATTGTCAGCCTGTTTGGCCGGGTCAGTGAAGAAAGAGGCCCCGTAGGGAGAGTCGTTTGAAACAGATGTAGAATCAGATTGAAGAACGGCCTCGACCATGCTGTCAACCGCCTCCTGAGCTTTCTTGTCCTTGTCGCTTTTGCAAGAGGAGAGGCTCCCGAGCGATGCGAGAGCCACGACAGCGGCGAGAGCGGCTGCCGGGATAAATTTTCTTTTCATTCTATGTATTTAGTAATTTGTGAAAAGAGGTCGCCCGAACTGCATAAGCACGGGCGACCAATTATAGGGAAATAAAATTATTTCTTATTAACCTTGATGAGCTCTACCTCAAAGATAAGGGTAGAATGGGGAGGGATCACACCCTGCACACCCTGGGGACCGTAAGCGAGGTCAGAGGGGATGAAGAATGTATATTTGGCACCCTCCTTCATGAGCTGAACACCCTCGGTCCATCCGGGGATTACGCGGTTGAGGGGGAAT
>CAMWZE010000374.1 GCA_947178685.1 uncultured Porphyromonadaceae bacterium | reverse complement strand
GTATATGTCATCACGCAGAACGTCGACGATCTCCACGAGAGAGCCGGATCGTCGAAGGTGCTTCATCTCCACGGAGAGCTTATGAAGATTCGCTCCGTGAACGATCCGGACTATATCGAGAGTCTTGACATCGACCATCTCGACACCACCCCGGCCACACGTGGAAAGCGCGGCGACCTCATGCGGCCTCACATTGTATTCTTCCAGGAGGCCGTGCCTAATATCGAGCCGGCCATACAACTGGCTGAGGAGGCCGACATATTCGTTGTGATCGGGACCTCACTCGCCGTGTATCCCGCCGCAAGCCTCATCCATTACGTGCGCCCGGGGGTGCCCGTATATTACATTGACCCCAATCCGGCGGCAGCTGCAATCGGTATGGCGGGGGTAACCGTAATACGCGACAAGGCTACGGCCGGAATGAGAAAACTCGTGGAATTACTGACTCCGGCCAAGTGAGAAAAGAGGGCGATGAATCAGCAACCCGGAAGCTAACAAAAGAAAACCAACACTACTGACATGGCAAAAGTAAAAGGCGCGATAACTGTGGATGTGGAGAAATGCAAGGGCTGCAACCTATGCGTTGTGGCTTGCCCTACTTCCACTCTATCTCTGCAGCCTCTCGAAGTGAACGACCGAGGATATCATTACGCATTCATGGCGCAACCCGACAACTGCACGGGTTGCTGTTCGTGTGCCTGGGTATGCCCGGACGCATGCATTGAAGTCTATAGAGTCAGAACTGACGACTGACCGATTACTCTTAATTTTTAACACTCCGGAGCCTTCCCGGCTCCGGCTACTAACAAGAAGTGACAACCATACCGAATATGAAAGAAGAGGTAAGACTCATGAAGGGGAACGAAGCATTCGCCCATGCAGCCATCCGATACGGCTGCGACGGATATTTCGGCTACCCTATCACCCCTCAGTCGGAGGTGCTGGAGACTCTCGAGGCGCTTATGCCTTGGGAGACCACCGGGATGACCGTGCTCCAGGCAGAATCCGAAGTGGCGGCCATAAACATGGTCTATGGCGGGGCGGCTTCGGGGAAGGCCGTGATGACATCGTCGTCGTCGCCGGGAATTAGCCTCAAGCAAGAGGGTATATCTTATATGGCCGGCGCCGAGCTCCCGGCACTTATCCTTAACGTCATGAGAGGCGGTCCCGGATTGGGCGCTATACAGCCCTCGCAGGCCGACTATTTCCAGGCTACCAAGGGGGGAGGACACGGCGACTACCGCCTTATTGTGCTCGCTCCGGCCTCTGTGCAGGAGATGGTGGATTTCGTTACCCTCGGGTTTGACCTCTCGTTCAAATACCGCACTCCGGCCATGATCCTCGCCGACGGAATCGTGGGCCAGATGATGGAGAAAGTTACACTCCCTCCGCAACGCCCGCGTCGAACCGAGGAGGAGATTCGCCGGCAGTGCCCGTGGGCCGCCAACGGCCGACTGGGCAGACGCAAGCGAAACGTGGTGACTTCTCTTGAGCTGGAACCGGCGCCTATGGAAGAGATCAACAACCGCCTGCAGGCCACATACCGCCGAATCGAAGAGAACGAGACCCGATGGGAGGAGACCGGCATCAATGACGCCGACTATCTGATCGTGGCGTTCGGATCTATTGCACGCATCTGTGCCAAGGCCCGTGAGATTGCCGCCGAAGAGGGTATCAAGGTGGGAATTATACGCCCAATCACTCTCTGGCCGTTCCCGGCTGAGGCCATCCGCAAGGCGGCCGAAGGAAAGAAGGGTATTCTGTGTGTGGAACTGAATGCAGGGCAGATGATCGAAGATGTCCGTCTCGCCACCCACGACTCCCTACCCGTGGAGCATTACGGTCGCCTCGGCGGAATCATACCGAGTCCTACTGAAGTGGTGCAGGCGCTCAAGAGTAAATTCCTCAACAAGCAATGATCGCGCAAATGGAACTGAAAGAAATCATGAAAGAGGAGAACAAGGTGTATAGCAAACCTGAGCTCCTCGAGAACGTACATATGCACTATTGCCCGGGATGCAGCCATGGCGTGATCCATAAGCTGATTGCCGAGGTTATAGCCGAATTGGGAATCACCGAAAAGACCATTGGCATATCGCCTGTGGGGTGTGCAGTGTTTGCCTACAACTATATCGACGTAGACTGGGTGGAGGCCGCCCACGGACGTGCCCCTGCTGTGGCCACAGCCATAAGCCGCCTATGGCCCGACAACGTAGTGTTCACATATCAGGGCGACGGTGACATGGCCGCAATCGGCACCGCCGAGACCATCCATGCCGCCAACCGTGGCGAGAATATCGTGATGGTGTTTGTAAACAATGCCATCTATGGAATGACCGGCGGACAAATGGCCCCCACGACACTGATCGGACAGAAGACCGCCACCACTCCATACGGCCGACGTGTGGACCTCAACGGACATCCGCTGGAGATAACCGACCTGCTGTATAAGCTCGACGGCACTTGCTATGTCACCCGACAGGCCGTACACACTCCGGCTGCTGTGCGCAAGACAAAGGCCGCCCTCAGGAAGGCTTTCGAAAACGCCCTCGCCAAGAAGGGGACATCTGTGGTGGAGGTGGTGTCGACCTGCAATTCCGGTTGGAAGATGTCGCCCGACGCAGCCAACAAATGGATGGCCGAGCATATGTTTGAGAAATATCCATTGGGCGATCTCAAGAATGTATGACCGGGAGGATTCTTCTGAATTTTCCCAACATAAAAGAAAGAACATGACACAAGAGATAATCATAGCGGGCTTCGGCGGACAGGGGGTGCTCTCAATGGGCAAGATCCTTGCCTATTCCGGACTGATGGACGATAAGGAGGTGAGCTGGATGCCCTCTTATGGACCGGAGCAGAGAGGGGGCACGGCCAACGTGACCGTGATACTTTCTGATGAGAAAATATCCTCGCCCGTGCTCGACACATACGACATAGTTGTCGCGCTCAACCAGCAGAGTCTCGACAAATTCACGTCGAGGGTAAAGCCGGGGGGAGTGCTACTCTATGACACCTCCGGAGTGCACAAACATCCGGAGCGTACAGACATCAAGGT
>CAMWZE010000373.1 GCA_947178685.1 uncultured Porphyromonadaceae bacterium | reverse complement strand
ATATCGATTTTGGGTTCCATTAAAGAGTCTTTTATCACAAGTCAATTATGAGCGTTGTCAGCACCATTGTATTTTTTCCAAAGAGGCACAAAAATAATTATTGCAGAGGCCACGATCAGAAAAATATTCTTGAACGTGAAGCCTCCTGCAAGAGACAGTAGTGACCATGAAAGCCACAACCATATGATGATTAGAAGGATAAGTCCTGCGTATCTGACAACATTCATAGTATGACGGCATCTCAGATTGTGAAGGTAAGAGATGCTAAACGCGAAGTTACTCAATTTTTCGCAATATACAAAACAACTTGGGTAAGATGTTGCTATTTCATTAATATCGGCGTTTTGTTAAACCTTATATCTACATGTGTGTTATAGAGATAAAAGCAGTAGCAGATTACATTATTTTAATGATGTTTTAACTTATTTATGATTTAAGAGAGATCATAATGGTACCGGAATAAATTAAGGCAGTCATAATATAGCGCGATTTGCAAAACTTGAAAAACACACGGATTTCACATCCCTTAATTTTGATTAATAACAACAAAACTATGAAAATTATGAAAAAGACACTTTACATATCATTGATTATATCCATAGCCGCTATATGGGGACTTTGTTCAGCATACGTTGCGAGAGGCGATGAGCCCGGAAAAGTTGTGGATAAAGATATGATAAGCAATATCAATATATCCCTTCCGACAGATGAAGAAGCCACAGACACATTAATAAAAAGAGAATTAAGATTTGATAATTCTGAAGATGCTTTAAGATATATGGAATTATCTGAAGATTGGGATAAGTATAGCAACGGAATATTGCCAAAGATGGCCGAAACCAACCTTGAGTATGTGACAAAGCTATTGAATAATACTCATGACGGCTTTATCGTGGTAGACAAGGGGCGTATGAAGGTTATCAAATTCGATAAGTATGGTGAGCCGGTTGCTACCTACGGCATGGCATGTGGCAAGAATTACGGCACCAAACATAAACGCAGCGATTGTCGCACACCGGAAGGATTCTTTGCTGTAAAGAGGGTGCAGAACAGCACCGATTGGAAGTATGTCGATGATAATGGCAACGTAAGCCAGAAGACGGGAGAGTTCGGACCTCGATTCATACGTCTTGACATACCCGGAATCTCGTCGATTGGCATTCACGGCACCTGCGCCCCCTGGAGTATCGGCGCCCGTCGCAGTCACGGCTGTATACGATTGAAGAATGAAAATATTATGGAACTGGTAGACATGGTAGAGGTAGGTATGCCTGTAATAGTCTCTCCGGCAACGAAAGATCAGAAGATAAATGCAGAAGAGGGTCTGGAGATACCCCGTATCAGCACCATTGTAGACAATTATGCCTATAATGAGAAGTGAGAAGAGGAAGGTCGAAAGTTTACGCATAAAGAAGCCACTGCCGGTAATGCCGTCGGTGGCTTCATCGTATTGATATCACCCATATGTATGTGTGATTAGTGTTTGTGACACAAACTTAGCTATTTATGCAGAATAATCAGTTAAGAAAAAATAGGGTGGGGGAGAGGTTGAAAGGACTGAATAGAGTATGGAAGAGTTAAAAAAATGATAAAATTGTAGAGGAAATAGGGCAAAGTGATAGGAACAAATAATTTTATTGGTTAACTTTGCATTCCTAAACAAATTCAATGAAAAAATACGAAACTTTCAACCCCACCATACCGGAGCCGGAAATAGAAGAGCAGGAACAGGATCAGGTTCGGGATCAGGAAGGCGAAGAGTCAACCCAATCCGAACCTATACAGAGCAACCTGCCTCCATTTAAAGAGCCGACTCCAGCGCCAGCACCTCGTGTGGCGAAAAAGAAAAAAGAGAAGCCGAAAGCAAAGGATAAGCGTCAACAGCCTCAGCCACGACCTCGTCCGGAGCCGCCAAGGCCGGTAAAGGTAAAAAAAGAACCGGGTCCCCCGATAACAGACGTGATCAAGGCCTGGGCTACAAGTCAGACTACGCGCTGGCTTGTCGGCTTGTTTCTTGGCTTTTTCGGCGTATATTTAGGAGTGTCATTTTTGGCATATCTTACTTCCTGTATCAAAGATCAATCGGAGATTAACAATGTAGCCATAGGGGCTGCCAAGGGCATCTCGAATGCCGGAGGAGAGGGCGGCGCGAGAATGTCGGAATTTCTGATAAACGAGTGCTTCGGACTTGGCGCCGGTGTTATAGTGTTCTGGCTGATAGCGATGTCGCTCAAGCAATTGGTTGGCAAGCCGAGGTTCAAGTCGGTAGACTTCACTATAAAGTCAATAGTAGCTCTCATCACAGTGTCCTTGATAATTGGCTTGCTCACTGTAGGTTTTGACACATCAGTGAATTGGGGCGGTTATCACGGCCGATATGTCAATGAGTTCATAATAAGATTTGTAGGCTGGACCGGAGCAGGTATTCTGTGCTTGTTCCTGATTTGTTGTTTTGTAGTTATCTGCTTACGCGACCTCATCAACTGGATAATCAAGATAAGGAATAAGCGAGCGGAAAAACGTCGCATTGAAGAGGCGGAACGAGAGGCCATACGCGCCAGAGAAAGAGAACTCGAGGAGATGCGAAAGCGAGAAGAGGCTGATGCAGCCAAGGCAGGCGACGTGGCGATGCCGGATAATAATGAGGAGCCGGAAGATCCAGGAAACGTATCATTTACTTCTGAGGATACCGGTCTTTATACCTCATTGCCAGACTTTGAGGATGATGCGGCATATCTTGTAGATTCTGAAGATCGCAAAAACAAATCATTGCATTTAAGGGGTGATGAGAGCTATGCTGAAACAGCTGAATCTAAGGACGTTGTTGAGCCTGCAGAATATCCGACATCGAATGTCGAGACAATTGCGGAGGCAAGCGATGTGACAGCTGTAATGGATGGTTTGGCAGCCAATAAGGAACCGGTGGCTCAAGAAACCGCGGGGATAATAAATGGAGCTGAGAAGGAAAAAGTAGAGGTGTCTCAGCCGGTGGTTTCTTCAGTTGCCGCCCCGGTGGTGGAAGAGGTCAAAACGGAGGTATCAGCCCAAGAGTCAACAGAAC
>CAMWZE010000372.1 GCA_947178685.1 uncultured Porphyromonadaceae bacterium | reverse complement strand
CATTACAATGGTAATGTAAATGTACATATTCATATTGCTTTTTATCATATATAGAACTTGCACTCGTATGAGGGACTATACGAGCGCAAGTATTTATGTTATTCAGCGGCAACTTTATAATTCCAAATTAGATTTTCCGGCTTACAGGGATAATACATATCGTAATTTCATCCTGCTATATCGTTCAAAATATGAACTATCATTGTGGTTAAAGTCACGATATCGTTATCACTACCATAACCATAAGTATACCCTCGTTCGTAATCCTTTTTGCTCGGATCAATACCACATCCGGGAGAATCACAGATTTTGAATACTGCTCGATCGCTGGGCAAACCGTCAATTGTCATACTATAATCCGTTAGTGATAGTCGGTTTCTATGAAGTCAACTACATCGGAGGATACAAAAATTGATTTTCCTGATTTGTCGGATATTTTGATGTCACCTCCCATCTGCGCATTGATACTTCCCAACGGATTGTCAATATATGCTCGTTTTGATTTAAGAAATTTTTTACGGTTCGTTTTCTCGTATTCATCGGCTAGGTAAACAGAACCTATTGCCTTAGTAGTCTGCTGTATTCCAGTCGCAAGGAAACTATATTTGCCATCATCGTTCATAGCTTCCAGTATAAGGCCTGGTAAGCCGCCAAATTTCCATGGACCATTGGAAATAGGTATTTCAGGTGAAAACCAGACAATCCATTTTCTGCCGTGGTAGTCGGCTGTAGCCTTGACGCATTCATAACCGAGAATATTTTTGGTTGAGTCACCTACTTGCCACTGCCATTCGTTGGGCTTTTCCTCATAGTATAGCTTATCTATGCCTACCATATCATAATAGCCCAGAAGATTGTCAGATAATGACTTCACAACATAGTAACTGCCATCTCTACGAGGAATATTGTCCCAGTCGCCTTTCATGGAGGCCGAGCGAGACATTTCCTGATAACAGACAATGCCTTCGGGAGTGGAGTTGAGTGAGTCTATATATTCGGTTATTGGCGAAAAGAACTTAGATTCCGATGCGTTGGCAAGTAAAATATACTTATTCATTATGTCAACTTCCCCATTCTTGTAGTTCGGAGACATAGCTGTATAACTTACCATTATGTCTGCTTTCTGTGCTATTGCAGCAGTCGATGCCAAGCACACGATGAATGATGTAATTAGTCTATTCATTTTCTTAGAGATATTGAGATTAGTAGCTCACGGCTTCGTAGCCAGCGTTGACTCTCGAAGGAAGTCAGCTGATTGTATGTTGTGTAGTTGTATGTGCGATTATTGAAGATGTTACTCAACGAGACAGAGAGTTCCAGTCGCTTGTTGAGCTTGTAGATTACCTTTGTATCAAGCAGGAATACGTTTTTGAATTGGTCGGTGGTAAGCTCGTTGCGGTAGTGTTCGCCACTGATGTGCCACTCCAATTTTTTGTGCGGCATTATGTTAAGTAGCAGTTCATTCTCTATATTACCGAGCCACGAGGCACTTGTGCCGTTCATTGAAAGACGGCTTGAAGTCCACTCGAAACGGTAGTCGAAACTGAGCCACCGGAGTGGCGAACCGTTTACTTTTGCTCCGACCGACCAAGAAGTGCCGACCGAATTTACCGCACTGTTCTCCGAGATAAGATGAGATTCATTGCGACTGAATGAGCCGTTTACGTTTGCGCTGCCTCGCATGAAATCGAGAGTTTTGCCAATGTTTCCGCTTGCCATAAGCATCTGTCCGTCGCTTTTTGCCGACGTATAGGAATAGACCACATAGTCGCCGTAAAGGTGCTGTGCTAAGGTAAAGGGATTGTGGCTCCACGACTGCATCACGAAAGCATTGGCGAACAGTCCGCGCCGGGTATGCTTATAGGAGATATTAGCAGACACGTTCTGCGAAGTGGAATTATAGAAATCATCCACACCTCGGCGGAACGAGCGATAGTTTGTCATTACATAGCCTGGTTGTATCATGCTCAGATCCATCGGCGACCGACCTGTGCCACCACGCACTCCCATCGAAAAGCGGTTATTGGGCTTCCAGTTCATGCTGAGCGATGGCGAGAAATATACCTCGCTGCGGTTGGCGAGAGCCTTGTCGAAAGTATAGTGAGCAAAGCTGACGGGAGCATTGAGCGAGAAGTTGACGCGGTTAACCCAGTATTCAAATTTCGGTGAAGCATAAACCGTGAGATAGTTTGTGTTGAGAACATTCGTCGTCTCACCGGGTATTTCCTCTGGCATATCAGGTAATTCCGAGTTAAGAGAACGGAAATATCCTTTTACGCCTCCTTCAAGACTGATTGTTATTCCTTTGACGGAAAAGGCGTAAGCCGCACTCTCGTTGGTATAGAAAGCATGGTCTTTGACATGCTGACGCATAAGCGCCTCATTCATCGACACTGATAGCGTCTGCGGCAATGATTCCCATTCATTGACACTCTTAAATGTGACGAGATGCTTGGCCTTGAATCTCTTTATCAACTTGAAGTTATTGCTTACATAATAGTCAGGGAACGATGCGGACTGTTTATTTGGGAGCGAGCCCGTTACATCGAGACTTACATTATCCCAGTCGATATTGGTTTTCAGCGTATTGTTGATGAACGTTGTCTTTTGGTTCAGCTCATAGATGAACTTGCCAGACAGCGCATGTGAGCGGTCAACCCCGCTACGGTTTTCGGTAAATACACGATTGCCATCGTTGAGAAAGTATGTCGTTATGTTGGCAGCCTCTGCCGTAACGCGGTTGAAAGAGTAGTCAATTTGTGCCTTGAACTCGCCGCGACCCGCTTTCCATAGGGAATTGGTGGAAACAAGAGCCGAGCGATTGAAAAGAGTTCTTCTCTGGCTTAGGTTCGGTACACCGGGTAGCGATACGCTAACATACCGGCTGAGATCCGTGCCTCTGCGCCCGGCGAAGAAGTCCGTGGCCTGCGATGACAGGTCTTCCCCGATGTTGTTGGTCTTGAATGTCGTTATGTTCTGGAATCCAGGCATCACCGCCATCGCGAACAGCTCACCGTCCCATATCGCTCCTTCGGGTTGCCATGAATAGCCTCCTCCGGCAT
>CAMWZE010000371.1 GCA_947178685.1 uncultured Porphyromonadaceae bacterium | reverse complement strand
ATTCAAAAAATACATATAAAAATCAACAAGCCCGTAAAAAGTTTAAACAACTTCAATAACTCGTCTTTATGAATAATTCTTATAAAGATCTGAATGAATCTTTTTATTTTTTACAAACCGGATGAAATTTTTCGGATATTGCTGCGTCTAATATAAATGAATCAAAACTCACCGGATGTCTGAAAACCGGACAAGACCGGATATATCAATCAAATAAAAACCATTAATAACAATCATATGAAACTTTTCAAAACAGCTCTCGCCTCCATCCTCCTCATCTCCGGCTTCTCCGCATCATCTCAGGTGGTGTATAAAGTAGAAGGTAACGGTCTTAAGGAACCATCCTATATTTTCGGCACCCATCACTTTGCCCCTGTATCAGTGGCCGGAGATTTCGGTGCCACCGATCTCTTCAACAAAGCCTCTCAAGTTGTGGGCGAGATCGACATGACACAAGATCAGATGCAGATGCAAATGGCCATGCAACCTTATATGATGGCGCCGGCCGACAGCACTCTCTCAAAAGTGCTCCCTAAAGATGAATACGACTCTCTGAATGAGTCGTTCAAAAAGTGGGCCCCTATGCCGGGTCTCGACCTCTCGATGCTTGAACCGATGAAGCCGATGGTGGTTACTACTATGGTTACAGTTGGTATCACCGCAAAGGAAGTGCCCGATTTCAATCCTGCCGAGCAACTCGACACCTGGTTTCAAGCTTCCGGGAAAAAGGATGGTAAGAAGATAATTCCTCTTGAAACCGCCGAACAGCAGGCAGCTCTTCTCTTCAATTTTACCCCGATCTCTCTGCAGGCAGAGGCTCTAACCGAACTGCTCAACGAACCTGAAAAATCAGTTGAGAATGCCCGCAAACTTACTCAAGCCTACATGAAGCAGGATCTCAACGCGATGCTGGAGCTCAGCCAACAGGAGGATGAACACCCGGAATTTATGGAGGCTCTCCTCGATAAACGCAATGCCGACTGGCTCACGAAGCTCCCTGCTATCTTCAATGACGGGAGCACATTTGTGGCTGTTGGAGCTCTCCACCTTGCCGGCGACAAAGGTGTGGTGGAAGGTTTGAGAAAGCTCGGATACACTGTCACGCCGGTGAGCAAATAAACCAAAATCCCTCAAACCGGAATCTATTAAATTGAGCAATAGGCTAAATTGAGCAATAGGCGAGATACCCTTAAATGGAGTCTCGCCTATCTCTTTTATTTCAATCCAAATATCTCTGTTGTTATGCACCTGTGGCAGGGGCTGCAGGTGTGGCAGGTGTAGCCGGAGCTGCTGTATGGGTTCCTCCGATGGCCGGATCAGGTGCCGGAGTTTCCGTATGCTGATCGGGAGCAGGAGCCACGGGTTGCATAGCTGCCGGCTGGGGGAATGCCGAGTTTGGCATTGGATATGCCGGATTCTCAGGCGACCCTCCGTTGTTGAAGAAGGGATATGGCATTCCGAATACCACATCCGGATTCTTTCCGGGACATATATAACCGTCGATGATGGTGTCTCGACCGGATGGACTCTCGTAGGTGTAGAGATGGAAACGATGGAGCATCATGGCTATATGCTCGAACACTGCGCTCATTATTGCCTCGTAGGGTATCCACTTTGAAGTCGAAGTAAAGCAATATACCTGGAACGGTATGCCGTAAGGAGTCTGGGGAAGTGTTGTCACGAAACAGTCGTTGCCGTCGCCGGTGCTGGCGATGTTCGGATTCGCATCGAGCCACATCTTCAGATATGCTCGGAACACACCAAGGTTGGTGTCGATCGAACCATCGGCAAGACCCGCCGGATTGGCGGCATTCACCTCCTTGCCGGCCTTCTTCTGCTCGATCTTCTTGGCTATCCATTCCTGCATCAAGGGTATCTTGGAGAACTCTGCAAGCAGTCTGTCATCACAGGGCACGACACTGTCGGCATCAATCATATATGAGCGCTGTATACGGCGTGTGTTGCTCTGCTGCATGCTGCGATAATTGGTGAAGCCGCCGCTCACAAGATTATAAGGAGGGATTGTAGTGGTTGTCTTATCCCAGTTAAGTATCTTTACCGCTGTAAGCGACACCTCTGTCACTGTGCCATTGGCGTCTCCGACCTTGATCCAGTCGCCCACATGCAGAGAGTCGTTCTCCGACAACTGCACTCCGGCCACAACTCCTAATATACTGTCTTTGAACACCAACATAAGGACGGCCGCGAAAGCACCGAGACCTGCCAGCAACGAACCGGGCGATTTATCCACGAGGATTGCCACTACAATAATAATACATAGAATCCAGATTGTACCTTTCACAAGCTGCGCGATTCCATTAAGGGGAAGATGCCGTTTGTTGGCCCTCTCGTTGACGTGACGCCAAATCACATTAACCACAAGTGTGAATGAGTTGGCGACTATGAAACATATATACATCCATGTCAGCTTCGTGAGCCACGAAGCCAGAAAGGCACGTCCGTTAAGGGTGAATTCTATAAAGATAAGAAACACTATCGCGGGAATAATACGGGCGGTCTTTGTGAAAAACTTCTCGTCGCGAAGGTAACCATAAACCACCGAATGCAGACGCGTTCCGATATGGTTCATTAGGAAGACCACAATCCACTTCACGATATATCCCACACCGATAGCTATGAAAAATATTAAAGCGGCATAGATAATGGTGAAGAGGGTCGTGTTGTGTTCCATTCCGAAAGTCGATAGAATGAAATCTACGACTTTCATGAGCAGGCGGGCGATAGCATACGTGCCCTCCTGAGCGGGTTCCGATAGATCTACCTTCGGCATTGTCGACAATGTGTCGTGGGCTGCTTCTTGAGGAATCATAATGTTGTTATCTTTTTATTCGGCACGGTCTGCCGATGAGTTAATATTTGTTTGCTAATTATTTTGGCATCTGTCGCAATATGGAAACCTGCACCGACTGATGCACTTTATATTTATTACAAGATATTAGCGAAGAAGGTTCACAGTTGTTAACACAATCAAGCCCGGAGATAAGGATAAATTTAACAAATCAAACCCGGGCATTTCCCCTTGCTCCCCTTCAATCCCTTCATCCGATGTTGGGT
>CAMWZE010000370.1 GCA_947178685.1 uncultured Porphyromonadaceae bacterium | reverse complement strand
GGCGATGTACCTTGGGTAGACAGAGAGCTCTTCTCAAACGACCCGGCCCTCTACGCACCACGCGACAGCCGCGAATTCATCATGACGAAAATGATAGAGGATGTGGATTTCGCTATCGAAAATCTTCCCGCCAAGAAAAACGAGTCGGTGGCTCCGTTCCGTCTTACGAAGGGTGCCGCTCTCGCTCTCAAGGCTCAGTTCTGCCTCTTTGAGGGAACATATCGTAAATATCATGAGGTGTCTTATCCTGAGCATGATTACAACTATTATCTTCAGCAGGCAGCCGATGCCGCTGAGACTCTCATGGATAGCAAGGAATATAAGCTTTACTCCACCGGCAAGCCCGAGGCCGACTATCAGAACCTTTTCGTGAGTGAAGTGGCCAATCCCGATGAGTATATCCTGGCAATCTCTTTCCAGGCTGCCATCGACGGCAACCAACACAATGCCAATGCCTACACTCTTGTAGCCACACAGGGCCGTCCCGGTTTCACCCGCAAGTTTGTCAACAGTTATCTGATGAAAGATGGCACACGCTTCACCGACAAGAACGGTTGGCAGACCATGGGCTTCAACGAGGAGATTGTAGACCGTGATCCTCGTCTCACCCAAAGCATCCGTGGTCTCGGCTATCACCGAATCGGCCAGACCACCATCCTCCCCGTTGACCTCGAACTCACAGTGACAGGATATCACCCTATCAAGTTTGTGCAGGATCCATCTCTCAACGGAGGACAGATTGACCGTAACGACCGTTCAACCGCCGACCTTCCCGTATACCGTTATGCCGAGGTACTTCTCAATTATGCAGAGGCTAAGGCTGAACTCGGCACCATCACTCAGGATGACCTTGACAAGTCGGTCAACCTGATCCGTGAACGCGCAGGAATGCCCGGAATACTTCTTTCCGCAGCAAATTCAAATGTCGATCCTTATCTCGCAAGCGCCGAGACTGGCTTCCCGAATGTCAGCGGACAGAACAAAGGTGTGATTCTTGAGATACGTCGTGAGCGTGGCATCGAGCTCGTGATGGAGGGCTTCCGCATCAATGACCTCTTCCGTTGGAAATGTGGCAAGTGTCTTGATCAGGACATTTATGGCATGTATTTCGCCGGACCCGGTGAATATGATTTGAGCGGTGATGGCAACACCAACCTTATCCTTGTGGCTGCCGGTTCATCCAAGCCTAATGCTGCTGCCGGAGTGCTTGTCTACGAGCTTGACAAGGATATCTTCCTTACAGAGGGGAACCGCGGTTACTATGACTATCACAAGGGAGTGAAGTCTGAGCGTAACGGCTTCAATGAGAACCGCGACTATCTCTATCCCATACCCTCAGATGAAATAGCTCTCAACCCCAACCTTGCTCCCAATAACCCCGGTTGGCAATAAGCAATTTCCAAAATTATTAGAAAATGAAAAAGAATTTCAATATCTTCATATTCGCCCTTGTCTGCTTGTGTGGCATCTCGCTTACAGCCTGCAAGAATGATGACAACGACGGAGTGGCAAAGGCAGTGCTTGCCAGTGTCACGGGGCTTAATTTCGAGACCACCGACAATCCTACACAGATTATCACGGTGTACTCAGACGCGCAGTGGACCTGCGAGCATAACGACTGGATCAAAGTAGAACCCTCTACCGGTTCGGGCACAACAGAAGTGCGCATTACCGTGCTTGACAACCTTCGTGACGGCACTCCCGACAATCCACGTAAGGGTGAGGTGATATTCAAAGGTGCCACCAAGGCTTCTGAGGCACATGTAGTGCTGCGCCAGAGCGGCGACCTGTTCCGTGATGTGCAACCTATCACGATAGCCCAGATGATCGAGAATGAGGATGAGAGCGTGGCAATTATCAGCGACCTTACATCCGTAGCCAATCTCCAAGGCAGTGTTATCGCCACCGATGGCAAAGACAATGTGTTGATTCAGACAGCCGAAGCGATCCCTGTCGGGACAGCCTTCACACTTCAATCTGTCAAAAGCTACGACTCTCAGAATATGGGAGTGCTTCAGGCTCATGAAATCCAGCTTGGCGGCAATGTCAGTGATCTTCCCGAAGCTATCGACATCACAGATCAGCTTGATGATAATATCAACGTGACCGAGCGCGCATACGTAAGCATAGCCGGCAAGATGGAGGGTAAAAATATCCTCGTGACAGGAAAAACCAACCATGGTTTGATTCTTGACGCGGTGTCTGATATAGATCTCTCTGCTCTCAACGGCCATAGCGTCGTGGTTTATGGATTCTACTCCGGCACTGCCTCACCTGCCGTAAATATCTATGCCTCCAGCGTTGTTGACAACGGCCTCCTTGAGACTATCTTCTTCAAGGAAGACTTCGAATGGCTTGCTCCCTGGGCTGCCATAGGCAATGGCACAGCTTGCGGACAGACCGTAGAAACCGACAATCCTGATGCAAATGCTCCTCAGCTCGCCACTCCTAAGGTGGATGGTGTTTCGGCTTATGAGGCACTTCTTGCAAAGGGCTATGAGATCCTGGGCACACACGCTGCAAGCAAATCTGAACGTAAACCGGAAGCTCAGACTTATCTCCAGAGCAACTATCTGAAATTCGGTCTTACCGGTTACTACTCCGGCATCGTAATGACCATAAACGAGGAAATCTCTGAAGATGTAGATCTCACGCTCTCGTTCGACTGGTGTTCTATGCGTCAGGGATCAGGAACTTGGGATCCCACTGAGATTGTAGTGATCATCAATACCGATGGAAATGAAGTTCAGTATCCTATCGACAAGTGGAACTTCGTGAAGGATGCCGCTTATCAATGGATCACCGAGAAGGTTGCCGTCAAAGCAGGCGGCATCAAGAAAGGATCTACCATCACTATCCGAAATGCTGATTCTCAATGGCCGGTAGAGGGAAGCGCTCCTGCACTGCGCTGGTTCCTCGACAATGTCAAGATTGTAGCTGCCGACTGAGATTAACTTTCGATAATTAACCATAACGGGCTTATCATGACGCATCATGATGAGCCCGTTAGATTTTATTATTGACCCGCTATATTTTATTATCGATTAGACTGTGTGTCAAAAAGAATAAATACACAT
>CAMWZE010000369.1 GCA_947178685.1 uncultured Porphyromonadaceae bacterium | reverse complement strand
GGCCAAAAAGGTTACTACCACTTACGAGACACTTGAATATGACCGCTTGATAATAGACGCCCGTACAACTAACAAGTATTTCTGCATGAATGGTCTTGCCAATATGACCTTCGGCATCAAGACTGTAGCACAAGCTGCTCATACCCGGGATGAAATAATCGACCGACTTGAGCGTGGCGCCATGGAGAGCGATCCTGACCGAAGAAGAGAACTTTTGAGTTTTCTGGTGGTAGGTGGTGGCCCCAGTGGCGTGGAGATGGCCGGAGCGTTAGGGGAGATGAAGAAGTTCATACTACCAAAGGAATATCCGGAGCTTTCGCCCGATGATGTAAGGATCACCCTCGTGGAAGGGACAGGGAAACTGCTTGGAGCCATGAAAGAGAAATCGTCGGCCAAAGCGTTGAAATATCTTAAAGATCTTATGGTGGATGTAAGGCTTAACACCACTATGAAAGACTATAAGGATAAATATGTAACCTTCGGAGATGGCAAGAGGGAATATTGGGAGACAGTGATCTGGACAGCCGGCGTGAAAGGAGAGCCGATGCCCGGATTGCCGGAGGAATGTGTGGGAAGAGGTGGAAGAATTATGGTAGACACCTATAACCGAGTAAAAGGTCTTGATGGTGTTATGGCCGTAGGGGATATAGCATTGATGGAATGTGAGGATTATCCTCACGGACATCCACAGATGGCTCAACCGGCGATACAGCAGGGAGCTAATTTGGCTAGGAATATGAATGAGGGTGGTTTTACGCATGAGTTCAAATACCACGATAAAGGGTCGATGGCCACTGTGGGTAAGAACCGTGCGGTGGCCGATCTTCCGGGTAGCTCATATTCAGGCATTATAGCATGGCTGATGTGGATGCTCATACACCTCCTCTCGATACTCGGCATGAGGAATAAGGTGACTGTGCTGTTAAACTGGATATGGAATTATTTCAATTATTCAACATCGCTCAGGCTTTTGCTGCGGCCAACTAAATATCCGCTGAGGAGGCATTGGGGTGATTAAACAACGAAGGATATGAAACATGTAAAAAAATATATACTACCGACGATGGTTCTTGCGATCCTGCCGTTCGGTGCTTGCAATGTGATAAAGAAGAACGAGACGGTTGCTGATGTTAAGAAGGAAGCAGTTCTTCCTACAGACAGAGAGAAGATTGTGCAGCCTGTTTCTTCAGTATATACCTCGGAGGAACTTGCACATGGTGTCGTGAAAGGCGACTGGGCGATAGAGAAGGTGAACGGGAAGACGGCTGTGGGAGAGACAGCACCGTATCTGAAGTTTGAGCCAAAGCAGAAGCGTGTGTACGGCAACAATGGATGCAACATCATCAATGCAAGCTATAGCTATAATCCGGCAGATTCCACGCTGACCTTCGGCAATATTGCTTCGACAATGATGGCATGTGGCATGACCGGGATTACCGACATGGAAATTAATGCAGCTTTGGGTGCGGCCCAATATTACACATGGAAACTCAATGGAGACGACTATTTCATAACTCTCCTTGATGCCGACAGACAGCCTGTTTTGGAGCTTATGCATCAAAATTTTCAGTTTCTTAACGGCACCTGGGCAGTAAAAGAGATAGATGGAGAGGCCGTGAATGTGGCTGATATGAAGCTGGTGATAGATGTAGATGAGGGTAAGATTCATGGTAATACGGGATGTAATATTCTCAACGGCTCGCTTGAGACCGACATGGATGCCGCCAACTCCATATCTTTTCAGAAGATAGGTTTGACAAGGATGGCATGCCCCGACCAGAATTACGAGACACAGCTTCTTGTAGCTCTTGAGGACGCTTCGAAAGCTAAGCCGATGCTTGAGGGAAGGGTGGAGTTGCTAAATAATCTGGGAAAGACAGTTCTCGTGATGGAGAGAACATCAGATAAATAAGTAAATAAAGACAGAAATGCCTAAAACAGAAGAAAGAATAGATAAGTGGCTATGGTGTATGCGAGTGTTTAAGACACGCACCATAGCCACTGATGCGTGCAAGAAAGGACGCGTGACAATGGGCGGAACAGTGTTGAAGCCGTCAAGAATGGTCAAGCCCGGGGATGTGATAGATGTGAAGAAACCCCCGATTACATATACATTCAAGGTGCTTCAGATTGCCACTAATCGTCTTGGGGCAAAGCTTGTGCCGGAATATCTGGAGAATCTTACAGCTCCGAGTCAGTATGAACTTCTCGAGATGACGAAGATTTCAGGATTTGTAGACAGACAGAAAGGGCTTGGGCGTCCTACGAAACGGGATAGCCGCGAGATGACCCGATTCAAAGAGGAGAGCTATGCCGATTCATTTTTCCTTGATTGGGAGGACGATGATGAGGATGAGGAGAATTAATATGTGGAATAGTATCAAAAGGATATTAGGAATACCATCGACTGTCGTGGTAGAAAAAGTCATGGCAGGAGATGGAGAGCCGGTAAAAGAAGAGGAGAACAAGGTGAAAAGATTTCTTGTGGTATGTCTGGGCAATATCGGTCCGGAATATGAGGATACACGTCATAATATCGGATTTATGACAGGCGACACCATAGCTGCAGAGGCTGGGGTAATGTTTAAATCTTGCCGTTACGGGGACATGGCTATTGTGAAAGTGAAGAATTGTGAGCTTATGCTTCTTAAGCCCTCGACGTTTATGAATCTGAGTGGGGTGGCGGTAAAATTTTGGATGAATAAGGAGAAGCTGCCGCTTGAGAATCTTCTCGTGATAGTGGACGATATCTCACTTCCTTTCGGGGCAATACGTATAAGAGAACGGGGTTCTGATGCAGGTCATAATGGACTTAAGAATATAGCCGAACAGCTTGGTACACAGAATTATGCTCGTTTGAAATTTGGAGTAGGCAATAATTTCCCTAAAGGCGGCCAGATTGATTTTGTGCTTGGAAAATTTCCGCCGGAAGAACAGAAGGAGTTGCCGGAGAAGCTTAAGCGGGCATCGGAAGCTGTAAAGGCATTCTGCCTGTCGGGAGCGGCATTCGCGATGAACCATTATAATAAATGAGAAATTTTCCTGATTTATTATCTTGACACGTAGCGGAGCGCTATATATG
>CAMWZE010000368.1 GCA_947178685.1 uncultured Porphyromonadaceae bacterium | reverse complement strand
GCCCTGCATACTCCCACCATTTGCCATATGGGAAGGAGGCCAAAAATATGCCGCAGGCTTCGCACACTGCATCAATCAGAATCGGCAACACGAGCAATCCCGCAGCTGTCAGCAATATCCCCCGGTCTTTCATATTTCTGAATAATGGCAGGAGCATCCCCAACACTGCGTATAGCAACAGGATATCGCCGCTCCAAAGCAACATAAGGTGAGTGCATCCGATCAACGCAAGTATAAACATTCTTCGATAAAAGATCCGGAATCCATCCGCTCCTCTCTCTGCCGCATGGGAGATGATAATACTGAAACCAATACCGAAGAGTAAGGAAAATAGAGTATAGAATTTCCCGTCGATCAGCAGGTATTGAATAAATCTCACGATATCGTCAATGGCTGCCGAAGGCATACTCCTTATCACCTCTTCGGGCTGAAAAGTATATAGCGAGAACTCCGGGTAATTGGCAAGGCACACTCCGAGCAATGCAAAACCGCGTAGTGCATCAAGAAAAATATGGCGTTGTTTGGCAGCAACAGGAGCCGCCGATTTATCATTAGACTGTTGCATAATGTTGAAACCTCATCAGATTGATGTGCAAAATTATATAAAAATTCTCATACACCCGTATGTGCCCAAAATAATGGTAGAAATTCAGGAAATACAGATATCTTTTTCCTGAATTTCTACCATTTAACCAGAAGCTGATTTTCGCTTTGAGCTATTTATGAGGAGATATCTCCCCGCTTCCGTTATTTATTCGGAGTCATTCCGATGTTTTTGAAAATGAATGAATAGAGATCGGTGTATTCATCTATCACCTTTGTCATCGGCTTACCACCGCCGTGGCCTGCCTTGCTGTCTATACGGATGAGCTTGGGCGCATTGCCGGTGTTGGCTGCCTGGAGTGCTGCCGCATACTTGAAGGAATGTGCAGGAACCACACGGTCGTCATGGTCGGCGGTGGTCACGAGGATTGCCGGATACGGGGTGCCGTCGTTCTTTATGGTATGAAGCGGCGAATAGCTTAGAAGATAGTCGGCCATCTCCTTCGAGTCGGCGCTCGTGCCGTAGTCTGACGCCCAGTTCCATCCTATGGTGAAGAGATGATAACGCATCATGTCCATAACACCAACTCGGGGTATCGCAACCTTAAACAGCTCCGGACGCAGATTGACGGTAGCTCCAACCAACAGACCGCCATTGCTTCCACCCTCGATAGTAAGATAGTCAGGCGATGTCCATCCCTCATCAATGAGATACTCGGCGGCGGCAATGAAGTCGTTGAATACATTCATCTTGTTCAACTTCGTGCCGGCCTGATGCCACTCCTCACCATACTCGGAGCCACCGCGCAAGTTGGCCTGGGCATAGATGCCGCCATTCTCAAGCCAAAGAAGACGATTGGCGGAGAAGCCCGGAGGAAGCGAAACATTGAAACCACCGTAACCATACAGATAAGTCGGGTTCTTGCCATCTTTCTTCATACCCTTCTTATAGGTGATGAACATCGGGATCTTTGTGCCGTCAGCTGAAGGATAGAACACCTGTTCCGTGACATAATCCTCAAGATTAATACCCTCTATCTCGGCCTGACCTATCATAGTGCTCTCTCCGGTTGCCATATTATAGGAGAAACGTGTGGAGGGATACACGAATGAGGAGAGTGCGTAATACACCTCATCATTATCCTTATCAGAAGAGATGCCTACTGATCCGAAAGTCGGGAATTCCATCTCGCGAATCATTTTACCATCCTTATCATATATATAAGCATGATCGGAAGCATCCTTCTCCATATTTACAATAAGCTTATCGCCGGCAAACTGCACGCCGGTCATCACTCCCTCCCCTTCGGGAATGAGTTCTTTCCAGTTCTCCTTGGCAGGATTCTTCAGATCAGCCACCATAAGACGGTTCTTCGGAGCGTTCCAGTTGGTGAGGATATACACCTTGCCATTGTCTACCTCCTGAATATTGATATCGTAATCCTGGCTCGGTTCCATCACCACCCAACTGCCATTGGTCTTCAGATTCTTCACCATAAGTGAATTTCCATTACCCTCGCCACTGCCTGTCACAAAGAGATAATCCTCCGTATCGGGCACATATGCGCTGTGGAAATGGAATGGATGTGCCTTATCCTCATACACGAGTTTATCCTCGCTCTGAGGTGTGCCGAGTTTGTGGTAATAAATCTGATGGTTCTCATTGGCATTGGAGAATTCCTTACCCTTTTCCGGACGAGGATATGAACTGTAGTAGAATCCGTCACCCTGCCAGGATGCTCCGGAGAATTTCACCCATTCTATGTGTTCGTCAAGCACCTTCTTGCTTTCGGTGTCCATCACATAGATCTCATTCCAATCCGAGCCGTTGCGTGCAATCACATATGCCGTATATTTACCGTCGTTGCTTCGGCTTATGCTCTGAAGCGCCACTGTGCCATCATCAGAAAGGGAATTCGGATCAAGGAAGACCTCCGGAGTGCCACCGAGACTGTCTGTACGGTAGAGCACACTCTGGTTCTGCAAGCCATCGTTTTCGAAATAGTAATATTTACCATCTTTAGCTTTAGCGGGGAGGCCCGTCTTCTTATAGTTGTTGAGATGTGTGAGACGCTCGCGTATCTGCTCGCGGAATGGTATTTTGGAGAGATAATTCTCCGTAACCTCATTCTCGGCTTTCACCCATTCGAGGGTGGCCGGAGCCGTGTCATTTTCAAGAGGACGGTATGGATCGGCCACTATCGTGCCGAAATAGTCATCTGTAACGGTTTCGTCCGTCGGAGCTGCAGGGTATTGAATCTTCCCGCCGCCACATCCCGTCATAACTCCCGTAAGAGCTGACATGAGGGCAAATTTGGTAAATCGGTTCATGTGAATTTTTTAAGTTTGACTTTTTGCAAATTTAGCAATTTTTCCTGAACCGTTGCTCCTTAATTATATGAAAATATCAGTGTTTCTCTATAATTTCACCTATTTTCTTATGATTTTTGCATTTAGCATACCCTAATTTCCCGATTTATCGTTTTTTTTCATTAAATTTGCACAAATTTCTATAGGTAAACATTTCGCCGCTTTCCTAA
>CAMWZE010000367.1 GCA_947178685.1 uncultured Porphyromonadaceae bacterium | reverse complement strand
CTTCTCCGGTGATATCAGGCGGTAATCCCGGTCCTCACAAGATTCAGGGCATCGGCGCGGGATTTATTCCCGGCAACCTCCATACGGATATAATCGATGAGGTCGTTGCTGTGGCCGACAATGACGCTATCAAGGCTTCGCGTCAGCTTGCCGAGAAGGAGGGCCTTCTTGCGGGTATATCTTCCGGAGCCGCACTCTGGGCGGCCATAGCAGAAGCCAAGAAGGAGGAGAATGCCGGAAAGACCATCGTGGCTCTTTTGCCCGACACGGGCGAGCGTTACCTCTCGACGGTGCTTTACGCTTTCGACGAATATCCGGTGTAATCCGGCATAACCGCTATTATAAGACAGAATCAGCCGGGCCATCACGGTCCGGCTGATTCTGTCTGTAATAGCGATTTTCTAAAAAACCTTTTGATTACGTGTCGTTACGAGTCATTAAGAATGAGGCATACGTCGGAGGGGTATGCTTTCTCTCATAGTCCTCCCAAATTGCCTTCATTCTCATTCGGATTTTGATTTTGAAGTCAGGGAATTCTCAGATTATCGTTTGAATTGGCCATATATGCCGAATCTGAGTTCCCCGTGGTCTTTTTCTTTTTCGCAGCAGATTTTTTCTTTTGTGACTTGCCGAGTTTTTGCTTCTGTATCTGGAGCTGACGACGTTGTTCTGCGAGCTGCTGACGCTGCTCGGCGAGCTCCTGACGCTGAATATCAAGTTGCTTTCGTTGTTCCTCAAGGGCAGCTTTCTGCTCTTCGATAGATTTGCGGGAAGCGGATAGCTGGGAGCGGAGTCCCTCCATATCGGAAACATTTTCAGTGGATGTGATATTGATAGTCTGGCCTTTCGAACTGGTTATTACGGAGTTGCCGGAGGAAAGCATATTCGTTGTTACTTTTCCTCCCGAAGAGGTAGACTGTGAGAAACTTTTACATTTGCCGGAAAGATTGGCTACACCGCCACTCGAAGCAGAGGCTGAGACAACATCACAGGTAATATCGTCGACAGAGATTTTTGCACCGCTGCTTACACCGGCCTTGAGGTTGCCGCCGGCGAGACGAGACAATTTGATGGAAGCGGCGCTTGAGCTGCCGAGGTCGGTTTTGGCAGAGGTGGCAGATTCAATTTCGGCTGTTGCGGCACTGGAAGTGTTCAGTTCGAGATTTCCCTTTAAAGAGTTAACTTTCAATGTGGCTGCGCTGGAGAGTTCTGCATCCAGCTCAGAACATGTGAGCTGTCCGAAGGTAGCGCGAGCAGCCGAGGAGAGGCTTACCTTAACCTCAGATTTCATTGTGAGAGGTCCATTCATCTGAAGGCTGGAGGCCGACGAGAGTTGCACCTTGCTCAAGGCGGGGCTTTGCACGGTCACAATCGTGGGAAACTTGTTGCCCTTCATGTTTATATTGTTGAGGTCGTAATATATTTTGAGACATTTATCTTTAACCTCAACCCGGAGGTATTTCTCCATACTGCTGCTCACCGACACGCGGGCGGTGCCTGTGGCCGGGCCCTGTGTATAGTTGATTCTGATGCCTGAGCTGGCGGATATTCTGGAGAAATCGGAGATCTTTACAGTTTTCTCCACTTCTTTCTCTGCCGCTTCAGATGTGAAGGGATAGATTGAGAGGGCTGTCAGGAGTATGCAGAGCAGAAGTGCCTTCAGCGGAGTGGTGGATGACGTGTGATGTAAGGAAATGTGTGTCATATTAAATAAGGTTGTTAATTGGTTTCAGATTAATTGGTCATCAGGATCATGATGAATGCTCCGGCAGCCATTGACACAGCCGCTGTAAAGAGGAGAGTGATCTCGGGATATAGGTTTCTGAGGATTCTCATGATGCGTTTTCTTTATGGTTTGTTATTGTTTTCTGATATAATGACACAGGGAAGCAATATTTGTGACAGATTTTTTCAAAAAATTTTTGTGTGGTGTCGTAATCATAGATATTGTGATGCCTCTGAGTCGGCCGTTCCCGGGCAGGTATAAATAAAAAATCAGAGGATGATATGTCAAGATATCTTGACATATCATCCTCTGAAAGATGTAGTTGCAATATATGTAACAGCTTATATGGAGTGTAAGCCGACGATGGTTGGTCAGACGTTGAATCGGAAGTGCATTATGTCGCCGTCGTTGACCACATATTCCTTACCTTCCACCGACATCTTGCCGGCCTCTTTAACGGCATTTTCAGAACCGAGGGTGACGAAATCATCATATTTGATCACTTCGGCGCGGATGAAACCTTTTTCGAAGTCGGTGTGTATGATTCCGGCGGCCTGCGGAGCCTTGGTGCCACGCAGGAATGTCCATGCACGCACCTCGTCGGCACCGGCTGTGAAGTAGGTCTGTAGGTCAAGCAGATTATAAGCCGCACGTATCAGTCGGCTCACACCACTCTCCTTAAGGCCGATCTCCTCAAGAAATTCCGCACGCTCCTCGGGAGTCTCCAATTCGGCGATATCGCTCTCTGTAGCTGCTGCCACAATCATTATGCCGGCATCATCATCCTTGAGAGCCTCCTTTACCTGCTCCACATACTTGTTGCCGGTCACGGCGGAAGCATCGTCGACGTTGCAGACGTAGAGCACCGGTTTGTTGGTGAGAAGGAAGAGGTCGCGGGCGAATTTCAGCTCATCCTTGGTCTCGAATTTCACGCTGCGTGCCGGTTTTCCCTCCTCAAGAGCAGCCTTATAAGCCTGAAGCACATCAGCCTGAAGGCGTGCTGTCTTGTCGCCGCCGGTCTGAGCGGCCTTCAGGGTCTTGGCGAGGCGTGCATCCACAGTCTCCAGATCCTTGAGCTGAAGCTCGTAGTTGATGATCTCCATATCGCGCACGGGATCAACCGACCCGTCGACATGTGTGATATTGTCGTCGTCAAAGCAACGGAGCACGTGTAGGATGGCGTCTGTCTCACGGATATTTGCGAGAAACTTGTTGCCCAGACCCTCACCTTTGGAGGCCCCCTTCACGAGGCCTGCGATATCTACGATCTCTACAGTGGCGGGCACCACGCTGCGGGGATTACACATCTCCACAAGTTTGTTGAGACGCTCGTCAGGCACGGTGATCATGCCCACGTTAGGCT
>CAMWZE010000366.1 GCA_947178685.1 uncultured Porphyromonadaceae bacterium | reverse complement strand
CGCATATGGCCGTTCCACATCTCTGACCGGAACCCCTAACATAAGAAGTGAATGGAGCTTGTCGCGGTTCTTCTCCATCAAAAGCGACATGGAGAGAAGCAGTATAAAGAAAGAGAGAAGGGTAATCACGCCACCGATCGCTATCACTATTCCGGCCACTATTTTCAGCAGATAGGCGGCCTGGCTGCTACTTTTGTCACCCGCCACCTCAAGACCGTTGGCCTCAAGATAATCCTTTATCGCAACATCCCCGGGACTGCTGACATCTACAATCAATCGCGACGGGCCATGGCTATCACCGCTTCCAAGCTCCCGGTTGCTCCACTCCATAAAGCTTTCCGGAACGAGTATCGTGTTCAGTCGGTCGGACAGACCTACTACCCTACCCCTGAAATCCCGCATCCTTCTTCCGTCGTCGGAGGTAAGCGTCAAACGCAAGGGTATGCCGGAAAGTATGTTCTCCGACATCTGTGGAAGCCCGGCCGAGCCGGCGAAGCCGAAGTTATAGAGGGCAAGATAGTCTTTCGAGATTATTATCGGCACCTCTCCGGTGCGTTCATCAAAGCGCCAGCCGCTTGCCACGCCATCGACAAACCGGTCGGGCACCGACTCAAAAAAAAGCATCGTTGACATACCTCGTCCTCCGGCTTCTCCTACAGAGGTCCAGATCCGGTAATCGGCAGAGGTAAAGTCTCCCACCTCCCTTACCCAGGGTTGTTTCTGGAGATCCTCTATCTCCCGGGGAGTGAATACCGACGCACCCTTATCCCAGGCGTTGGCTCCCGACACCCGTTTGTTGACCACCAGGATATCATTGTTGACAAAACTCTCTTCCGACTTCCATAGGGAACGGGCATCACTGTAAAACTGCAGACCGCCGATAATTATCAGCAGACCTATGAAATTGGAGAGTATGAACCCTGCTATGCGGGCGGGCGACGTGTTCTTACGAAGCAGACTGCTTATCAGTTTCATATTATCAGTCTCTTTTTTTAATTCCGGCATATTTACAATTTCAGCGTGATACTCTTATCTATAAGCAGATGATTACCCACAGAAGTGGAGATTATCCCGGCCCCCTGGCGTTCGGCCTCAGCCACAATCATGGCAGCCGCCTTGCGGTTGTTGACCTCGTCAAGATGGCTCACCGGCTCGTCGAGCAGTATGAAATCAAACGGCTGGCATAAGGCCCGGATTATCCCGACCCTCTGTTGCTGACCTATCGACATGCGTCCTACGGGATAGTCCCTACGAGAGTCTATACCCAATTCATGCAGCCACTCCTCTATGCGCTCAAGACCGGCATGACCGGTGAGCGAATTCTTCAGAGTGATATTTTCGAGAGCCGTGAGCTCTGGAAAGAGCGACAGTTCCTGCGGCAGATAGGCCAGATGGCGCCGGCGTATCTCCTGCCACTCCTTTATGGTGAGGCCGGAGGTATCCCGGTCGTTGAAATAGAGGCTTCCCTCATAATCTATGCGCCCACCATATATATAGGCGCACATCGACGATTTTCCTCCTCCGCTTGCGGCCTCCACCCGATAGCGACATCCCTTGCGGAATACCAATTCATTCCGCCATACATCAGAAGCCGGGATGCTCTCCGAGACAAAGACTCTCGGAAGCATCCCGGCCATACGTATCGATTCTATTTGCATCTTATATCAACCGACGCTGAAGCGCCTTCTCACTGTAGTTTTGCCGATGCTTCGCGGATGCGACGCATCGCCTCACGGATATTATCGTCGGAGGTTGCATAGCTCAGACGCATGTAGCCGGGCGCACAGAATGCCTCCCCGTCAACACAGGCCACATGAGCCTCCTCAAGGATATACATCACATAGTCGCCGCTGCTCTTTATCTCGCGGTTGCCATATCTCTTGCCTATATAGGAGCTCACCTCGGGGAAGAGATAGAAAGCGCCCTGTGGCTCGTTGGTCACCCACCCGGGAATCTCCTTGGCGAGACTGACTATAAGATCGCGACGACGCTCGAAGGCCTTGCGCATCTCCTCGATGCAATCCTGCGGACCATCGTAGGCAGCCTCGGCAGCCTTCTGTGCTATTGAAGATGCGCCTGAGGTGTATTGGCCCTGAAGCTTCGACACAGCCTTGGCCACCGCGAGGGGGCCGACCATGTAGCCGATGCGCCAGCCTGTCATGGCATAGGCTTTCGAAACGCCATTGACTATGATGACGCGGTCGCGCACATTCTCAAACTCGCAGATGCTGTGAACCTCATCCACAAAGTTGATATGCTCGTAGATATCGTCGGCAAGGATCATAACATCGGGATATTTTGCCAACACGTCGGCAAGACCCTTCAGCTCTTCATAGCTATAGACACTTCCTGTAGGATTCGAGGGGGAGTTGAGCATGATCATGCGGGTCTTCGGTGTGATGGCTGCCTCAAGCTGAGCGGGAGTAATCTTGAAATTCTGCTCCACTCCGGCATACACCTGAACTGTCACACCCTCGGCAAGCTTCACCATCTCCACATAGCTCACCCAAGCCGGAACCGGTATGATAACCTCGTCGCCGGGGTTGATGCAAGCCAGCAGCACATTACACAGTTCCTGCTTCGCTCCGTTGCCCACGACAATCTGCTCGGGAGCATATTCCACATGATTCTCGCGAAGAAGTTTCGCAGATATAGCCTTGCGCAAAGAAAGATAACCCGGCACAGGGGTATAGCGTGAGAAATTCTCATCCACAGCCTTCTTGGCCGCCTCTTTGATAAACTCGGGAGTATTGAAATCCGGCTCACCAACCGACATATTGATTACATCAACACCGGCGGCCTTGAGCTCGGCGCTCTTCTGCGACATCGCCAAGGTGGCCGACGGAGAGAGTGCCTGAATGCGTTGAGAGATCTGTATCATTGTTTCTTTTTGTTAGGTAATTGACCGTCACACCGGAAATTGGATGCCGATGCGACTGTCAAAATTATTTTATTATTTCGCGAATTTAACTATTTAATGTGATTACACAAAAAATATTTTGGCTAAAGATAAAATTTTCTTACCTTTGGGTGCTTTTTCTGCCTCATGTCTAAATCATAATCGGGCATATAAAGCTTCCACACTAATAAAATA
>CAMWZE010000365.1 GCA_947178685.1 uncultured Porphyromonadaceae bacterium | reverse complement strand
ATTTCTTCATGCAGCGTTATGGGAAAGCCTCCGGCAATGAGGATCAGATCAACGCCCAGGTGGCCGTGATACGATTCTTCCGAGCCTGGGAATACTTCTACAAAATCCGTCGCTTTGGCGATGTGCCATGGTATGAAACCGATCTCAACATCGATTCTCCGGAACTCTATAACGGTCGCGACAGCCGTAAGGTTGTCTTCGCCAATATACTGAAAGATATTGATTTCGCTATTGACAATCTTCCATCATCTCCTGCCACAGGACGCCTGCATAAATATGCGGCATTGGCCTACAAATCGCGCATCTGTCTCTACGAGGCCGCCTTCCGAAAGTATCACGATCTCGGCGACTATAAAGATCTGTATGAAGAGTGTGCCGATGCATGTGAGAAGATCATCAATTCAGGCCGCTATCAGATATATACCAACAATCATCCCGAAAGTGATTACTACAATCTCTTCATTCAGGAGGATTTGTCAACAAATCCGGAGTGCATAATGCCGAGAGTTTATGAAGCCAAACTTCTCACCCACAACAATACGCGCCAGATGGAGGAATCCTACACCGGTATGAGCCGGGCGATGTTTGAACAGTATCTTTGTGCCGACGGTCTTCCCACTGCCGTGAGTCCCGGCTACGGCTCAGAAGAGGAGATGCCGGCCGATGAACTGGCCAAACGCGACCCCCGTCTCGCCCAGACCATCGACAATCCCTCTCTTCCATTCAAGCTGAAGGGTGACGGAACTCCTACATATAACGATGTCCCCTCCATCGACACCAAATACTGCACCACCGGCTATCATGTAATGAAATATCACTCTCCCGATCCGGAACAATGGAACATCGGTCTATCCACTCTTGATGTTTTCATTTTCCGTTATGCCGAGGTACTCCTCAATTATGCGGAGGCCAAAGCTGAACTCGGAGAATGTGACGATGAAATACTCGACCTCACAATCAACGAACTGCGCGATCGTGTAGGCATGCCACATCTCTCAGCTAATGTCGGCTTTTCCGACCCTGCATGGCCCGATTATGGCTATACACTATCACCTCTTCTATACGAAATCAGAAGAGAGCGTGCAGTGGAACTACTTGGCGAGGGATTCCGCTGGGATGATATCGTGAGATGGAAGGCGGGTCGTCTGCTGGAGAATCCCAAATCTATGCTCGGCATGAAAGTGTCTGACAAACTTCGTGATAATTACGATAATTTCAACCGCACTCTCACTGATGACGGGTATCTGGTGGTGTATCCCGACAAATCATCGCGTAAATGGGACGACAAACTATATCTGCATCCCATTCCTCTCGAAGAGACTGTTATGAATCCCAACCTACTCCCAAATAACCCCGGGTGGGACTAACCGACAACCTAATACCGTCTGATGCCGGTATCGGTGTCAGACGGGAAAACTTTAAAATCAGAAAAATCATGCAAGTAAATAAATTTTCAGCACTGCTATTATTGGCCGCATCTTTGTGTGGCTGTTCAGAGTCAGGCAGCGACAACACGATTTACATACCCAATGCGGGGGCAATTGTCAAAGCAAATTTCTACATCACCGACGAGCCGGATGTGCGTTCTTTCACTGTCAAAGTCACACCCCGCTCCTATCCGGAACTCACCGCTCCGGGAATCTCCTCAGAAGCCACAATATATCTGGCTGCCGATATAGAAAAAGTGGAATCATACAATCTCGCTCACAACACAGAATATCTACCGCTTCCCGAGGGTTGTGTCTCCGTCTCTGAATCAGTAACAATCTCTGCCGGCTCCAACGAGTCGGAACCGGTGATGGTCTCAGTAGATGCAAAAGATAATATCGAGCCATTCAAAGAGTATCTTCTCCCGGTGAGCATTATTGATGCCTCAGGAATCGACCGTAGCGATTGCTGTCAGACGGTATATTTCCTTTATAGAGGCAGTCTTGATGCAAGCTCCATGATCCTTCTCGACCGCTCAGGATGGACTATACTCGAGGCATCGTCCGAAGAACCACGTGAGGGTGATTGGGGACATAGCGGACTTAAAGAGGCATGCATCGATGGCGACCTGAACACATTCTGGGGTACCGATTGGGCTACCACCCATCCTCAACCCCCACACTGGATAGTGGTAGATCTCGGGACGACGACTCATATTCAGGGTGTTGCCGTTCAAGCACGTGAAGAGGGCTATGATGGTCCGAAAACCATGACTCTTGAGGTTAGCGACAACGGTTCCGAATGGTCTATGGCAGGCGAATTCAAAGATATTCCTGCAGCCGGACAATTCAGAAGCTTCCTCCCGGAAGCTGTAGAGGGACGATATATACGTCTCACCATAACATCCGTCAACGGAGGTCCGCATGTTACGGTAAGTGAATTCCACCTGTTCTGACAGGATAAAGAAAAGGTATCAAAGATTGTTAAAATAGGTAAGCTATTCGTCAAGGGGATGTGTTGAAATCATAGATTCCGACACATCCCCCTTCTACGTTCAGTATGTTTCGAGCTTTTAGTACTTTCAGCGTAGCTTCACTCCGTAACATCTACGATAAAAATCCATAAAACTGTCATATAGCTTGCGTGCACTTACTTTACATCCCTTAGACTCATAGGCTTTCACACCCTGGCGCATAGCCTCTTCATCAAACGGGTCCGAGAAAAGTGCAACGTGACAGAACCTTATCACATCATCCCAGTGTCCATTTGCCAATCCCCGCGCCATAGCCCTATGCATGAAATCAAGAGTAAAAGACTCCACCATCGATCTATACTCATCAAGCTCCCCTCCGCGTATACCATCCAAGAAACTACCTTGCATGATGATAGCCTCAAACTCATCCAAGTCCTCACCCTCACTCGGATCCTTACTCAGATTATCAGTCAATATAAAGAGCCTGTTGAGATCCACATAACATCCCTCTCCACAGCGCACTGTAAATTTCCCGTTTTCATGTATTATCTCAAGATTGGAGAAATCCGCAAGAACCTTACGAAGCTTGGCTATTGTCACGTTTCGCAGGTTCTTTATCTTATCCGGGTCCTTGTCAGGCCAGAATACAGCACTAAGTTCCGAGGAACTTATGCCACCTTTCCTCCATGTACCCA
>CAMWZE010000364.1 GCA_947178685.1 uncultured Porphyromonadaceae bacterium | reverse complement strand
AATGGAAGTCTATGAAGCCCATGAGCTGATATATGAGAGTAACGGCCACGAAAATACTGTTAATATCATCAAGAACCGCACGACCTTGACGAACGTCTTTGGAGCGGATAGCCATATCAACCTGATCTCTGACAGCGGTAACCTGCTGATCATATTTATTGCCAAGTTCATTATTGGCTTTTTCGAGTCGGTTGAATTCTTCTCTGATTTCAACCTCAAGAGCTTCCCACTCATGGTTCCTCTCTATCTCCTCCATTTTAAGGAAAGCCCTACGGAGATCTGCTTGAAGGTGCATACGACCATCCTCTGAACTCTTTTCACCATCAAAGCGTCCGTTGATATCTAATATCATTGTGTCAGCTTCAGTAGTTTCATTTGCGCTGATTGAAGAAGTTGATTTAAGAGTACGAAGTTTATTGTTTGCAGCGTTTTTTAGTTTTTCAAGCTCATAGTTTGAGATTACAGAACGAGCTGTAATTTCGACCTCTTTCTCTACAGTTTCCCCACTCACAGGGAAGAATGCCTCAAGTTTTAGCATCTGTGAGCGGTCAACTTTAATAGTAATATCCACATCACTACCTGCAGGGATTAACTGTCCCACCTCATCGCCTGTAATAACTACATCAAAGACGTGGTCGTTGTGAACAGCAGACGTACTATCTGTATTATGCTCACTTTGGTATATTGGAATAATGATTGTATCACATTCCATACCAGGACGAAGTTGGTTGCGAGTTTTGAGTCCATTGAGGGTGCCAGTCGCCGGAATTTGTTGGTTCTTTTCAAGTCCTTTTACTGATTTGACAACATTTTTATCAAGACCAGAATCGTGAGCTTCTATAGAAATGTTGTATGGTAAAACAGCGTTACCTACAACAATACCTTGCATAATATTTATTTCATTTGGAAAGCAAGGAATAACGGAACCTTTATCATCATAAGTGATAACATTAAAGGCGTTATTTTTCCCCTCCATCAACTGACATTCGATAACATCGCCTATATCGTTGATTTCAACTTTACCACTTGACCAGCCGTTATCGCTACGAACTAGTTCTACAAAAAGTTTTTCAGGAATGTTGCCTGCGCACTCGTTTTTGTCTATCTGAACGGTAACATACTCCATAGGCTGAACGGAGTTAGCTTCGTATGAAAGATTGAGGGCAACTGTACCAACTGCAATTTCTTCTTTGATTTCGCTGTCGATGCCGGATGCGAACAGTGCAGCACCCTTTGCAACGGCTGTCATAGGGTCAATGTCGGTATCAACATTAAGTGTTACCTGTTCACGAAGCATTTCACGAAGAACTGGTGAATAAGTCGGACCTCCTACGAGAATTAGTTTATTGAGATCAGAGCCGGAAAGACCGTTGCGTTTCAGCAGGTCTTTAGTGATATCGATGGCTTTTTGGAATACCTTGGCAAGAACCGGTTTCAGTCGTTCTTGGGTAACAACTAGGTCAACCTCGATTTCGTTTCCCGCGTCATCTTCACCAAACTCGTCGAGTTGTGAAGTGATGTCAGCCTGGGTTTTGAACGAGAGTTGGTTCTTTACTTGCTCGGCGTAGAACTTCATGGCATCACGAAGAATGTTACGGGTTGCATCATTCGCCAAGATTTCGTCGATGACGAAATTCTCCTGAAGATACGGAATTATGATATCGTCAACGATAGCAAAGTCAAGATTTTTACCACCGAGATAGTTGTCGCCCTCGGTGTCCTTAACTTGCATTATACCATCCTCGACTTTGATAAGAGCAGCGTCGAACGTACCACCACCGAAATCAAACACGAGCCATTGTCCATTCTTATTTGAAGAACTTAAACCATAGGCCATAGAAGCGGCAATAGGCTCTTGGAGAAGTTCGCAATGTTCGATACCTGCGAGTTGAGCAGCACGTTTTGTTGCGGCTATCTGGTCTGCTTTGAACTTTGCAGGTATTGTAATAACTGCCGCTGAAACATTTTCATCGCTGATGAAAGATTTAAGCGTTTTAAGAACTTCTGCCGAGAGTTGTTCAGGGGAATATGAGGCATCCATGTTTGAACTGTAACTTATCTTATCAGTTCCCATGTCGCGTTTGAACTCGATGAACACATTTACTTTGCCGTTCGTCCAGTTTTTAGTTGCCTGAGATTTAGCTTGACGAAGATCGTTATACGCGCTATCGCCGACCTTAATTACTTTTCTTCTTGTGAATGATACACAAGACGGAAGGGTATCTTTGAGTGTATCAGTCTTTTTAATGACCGGCTCGCCACCCTCCATCTTACATATTGTGGAATTGGTTGTGCCCAAGTCAATTCCGAATCTCATTTTTGACTGTGCCATTGATATATGGAAATTATAAGTTTTGACTTACTGTGATTTGTGCAGACTGTATCATCTTGCCTTGATAGTTAATCTGTGGCTTGATGATTCCTGTTATAATCTGCTTGCCATCGGGAAGATTTTCATCTTCAACAAAGTTAGCGGTTACTTTCATGCCATCGTGATAATCCTTGCCAAGCATATCGACAAGTTCGTAACCATTAGCAAGAAGATTATCTTTCATCTGCTTAATTGACTTTGACAGTTGCTTATGACCTCGGACCGAGCTGTCCATTTTGTAGAGAGTCATTTCCATAAATGTAATTCTATCAGCGAGGGTGCTAATAAGCTTTTGCTCTGTATCAGTGCCGCCTCCGGGGGTAGTAGTGATAGAATCGATTTGTTTAGAAATCGCCAGTATTTCCGCTATTTCTGAAGAAAGACGATTGACAATATCTTCATTGAGTTTATCTGCTCTAGCCGAAAGCGATGCAATCTCATTATCCCGTTTGGCAATCAGGTTGCCAAATACGAAGGAAATTACAGCGAGAACAATAGTGAGAGCAATAAAAATCCACATACCTGTCTGAGTCTTTTTTGCGATGGTAGTATGCAGCGAGTCGGTGTTTGTTTGAATTTGTTCGCGCGTTGTGGATATATTGTTATTTATGCTATCAGTAATAACACCTACACTGATATTAGTTTCAGTGATTACCAATTTCAAGGAGTCAATCTCCGTTGATTGGACGGCGAGGATTGACTTAAGAGTTGTGACTTCCGACTTCAACAC
>CAMWZE010000363.1 GCA_947178685.1 uncultured Porphyromonadaceae bacterium | reverse complement strand
CACCCTGCTGGCGGTTGTTGTTATAGCCATAACCGTTCTGCTGGCGGGGCTGATAACCTTGGCGGGGCTGATAACCCTGACGAGGCTGATAACCACCCTCGGCATTCTGAGAGAAACCATTGTCATCTGAATTTTCTGACTTCTCTACTCCGTCTGAGTCAGAAGACGAATGCTGCTGGTAGCCACCCTGCTGATATGAGGGACGGTCATAATGATTGTTGTAGGAATTGCGGTTGTAACCACCTTGCTGACGGTTGTTATAACCGTATGATGAACGCTGCTGGTAGCCACCCTGCATATTATTGTACGGACGAGGTGCACGAGGAGCGTCGTTCTGACGATCATCATTAGGGTAGTTCACTTTTTCATAGCGGTTTTCAGAGTCCCCGCTCTCATTCGCACCGGGTGCGATTCCGCCTATTCTGGGACGTTTTGGTTTTTTTTCTGCTTCCATCTGTTGATAAATAATCCACACGCTTATCCGTAGCCGTCTCCCTCACGGAAACATGACCCGGAGCAGTGGAGATTACGAGTTTTTATTTGGTGTTTGTATCTGTATTATGATAATTTGATGCAAAGAATTAAAATCACGACATCAATTGACGTGCCTGCGACGAACGCAAAGCACCCATCGGGCGCAAAATTAATTAAAAAAAACAAGAAAAGCAAGGGTTGACGTAAAAAACGTCACCCCAAGCTTTCAATACCTTTGGATATTTCCGTGAATATATCCTCCACATTGCCGGAGCCATTGACCGGAAGATACTTTCCGGTGCCTGAATAATAATCACGCAGCGGTGATGTCTGATTGTGATAGACGTCCAGACGCTTGCGGATGGTGTCGATGTTGTCGTCGGCGCGGCCTGTCTCCTTCCCTCGGTTGAGCATTCTCTCTACAAGCTCCTCCTCCGGAACTTCCAGTCCGACTACTGCATGAAGGTCTGTTCCCCTTTTCTGCAAGAGCTCTTTAAGAGCCTCCGCCTGCGGGATGGTGCGGGGAAATCCATCGAAAATCACACCTTTCTTCCCTTTCGCTTCCTGCTCAAGCACGTCGTCGAGAATGGAAATCATAAGGTCATCAGGGATAAGCTGTCCGTTTTCGATGTAGGTTCTTGCTATCTTTCCCAGTTCCGTCTCGCGGCTCATATGATCGCGAAGCACCTCTCCGGTTGAGATATGATGCAGACCGTATTTGTCTATAAGTTTAGCGCTCTGGGTGCCCTTGCCACTGCCCGGTGCACCAAATAACACAAGATTCAACATGTCTTAATATAGGGTTAATTAATAAAAGTTATGGCCTTTCCACAAATCTCTTGCAGGCTTGACCGTTGAAACACGAGTAATTGAAATAATCACCTTCTTACTCCTCGACCATGTAGATATCCTTTAGATTTCTTACTTTTCCGTCAAGGTCAAGTCCGTAACCGATGATAAATTTCGGCGGTATGGAGAAGGCTACATAGTCCGGCTGAAATCCGGTCTTGGAGCTTTCAGGCTTGTGGAGAAGTGTGGCGAATCTTACAGATGCGGGATTTTGCTTCTTAATATCTGCTATCATCTGCACGGCCGTTAGGCCCGTGTCGACAATATCCTCTATTATGACCACATCCTTTCCTTCCAAATTTTCTGTTAGGCCGATTAGCTGTTTCACTTTACCGGTTGATGACGTGCCCTCATAGCTCTTGTATCTCACAAATGAGACGGAACAACCGTTGAGTCCGACCTCTCTGATGAGATCGGCTGCAAATATGAAAGCGCCGTTGAGAACACAAAGAAAAAGCGGTGAGCTCCCCGCCATATCCTCGCGGATCTGCTCGGCTACTCTTTTCACCTGTTTTTGTATTTCCTCTCTCCTCAGATACGGCACAAATGTCAAGCCGTCTACTATGACTTTTTCTTCCATGATTATTTTATGAAACTTACCGAAATCCGGGTCATGCCGGACTTCGTGAAGAACGTGACAAAATTAGCAAAAAGCCTTTGAATATGCAACATATTCAAAGGCTTTTTCAGCTCATTTGTTAAAATTACCAGTTCTTGAATTGCTTGGCTATATTTTCTGAGGGGAAGTCGGAAAGGAAGGAGGCTATTTAATATACTTTTTTTTCCCTCCAATTATATAAAATCCTTCCGGCAGATTGTTGATCTGCGCCTGTGTAGCTCCCGCCATCACGAGGATTCCCGCGGTCGTGTAGACGTCTTCCGGGGTTGTCTGATCCGGGTCGATATAAACCTCTTTCACGCCGGCCTCAAACTCGGCATGGGAAAACACACAGCGAAGCTCCTTGGGATACCACGGCTCTACTATTATGTAGGCTGTATTCGCCGGAATGTAATCAAGAGTTTCATCCAAGACGAAACCTATCGATCCATCCTTACATTTCCCGAGCACTCTCATGGTGCTTTTATCATTCGCCACTCGGTTGACGTATTGCCCGTTATTTTCGTAGCAATTGAAATAGACTCCCTTGAGGAGATTATCGCTGACCTTTGTTCCTCCGGTCGCTCCTACATTAAGACGATTATCCGCCGGATTGACACTCAGACATTTCACAACTATCGGCATCCCCGCCGGAACCGTTCCCTCCACTTTCTTCATCTCTACGATTCCCGTGGATGCGACAGCGCAGGGATAATAAAATTCCACATTGGGGGAATATACGGAATATGGGAAGGAGGCATAAAGGGTTGTCCATTGACCCTTGCTTGCCTCAATGGTGGGGAGCACGCCGAAATAATTGTTGGAATTTGCTGCAACCGGGACAATAAACCAAGAAAGCTTTTTCTGACTTGTCGTGTTTCCGGCTATTGGATTGCCCAGGGCGACGTACCCTGTCGGCTTGCTGGCAAGCGCGGGATCACTGAGATATTTTGTAGCTCCGCTCTGCGTGGCATACAACCAATACATGGTCTGGTCTCCCTCTTTTCCTCGAGCTCCGAGATGAAGGTCGTATTTCACCATGTTCTTCATCGACACCCCCTGAGCAGCCACCTCATACTTGGAGCCGGATTCCTGAGCCGCATATATGATTGTCGCCGGGTCGTGGCAGACAAGGCTGAAATCTTTTTGGGTCACCAGGGCATGACTGTCAATATCTCCCGAC
>CAMWZE010000362.1 GCA_947178685.1 uncultured Porphyromonadaceae bacterium | reverse complement strand
GCTTCAAATCCGGAAGGTAAGTTATTACCGGGTATGCTGTGTAATGTGTCAATGAAAACAGTCGAAGAAAAAGATGCTTTGGTAGTGCCTGTTGACGCCGTACTGCTTGATCATAACAATCAGTCATTTGTCTAGATAATCAGAAATGGCAAAGCTGAAAAACGTGTGATTACTCTCGGGGAATATATCGCAGATGGAGTAGTCGTATCTAACGGACTGTCCGATGGTGATGAAATCATAATATCCGGTCAACAGAAAGTAAGCAACGGAATGAGTGTAACTTCTATAAATAAATAGAACTATGCAGGAAAATCCGAATAATGAGGGGAACACTCCTCAGAAACTACCTCCGGTAAAGATGTCTCCGTTGGTGCAATGGGGATATAAGTATCACAGTATAGTCATACTTATAGTCTGTCTTCTGGCAATCTTTGGTATATACGCACTAAATGTCATGAACAAGAATGAGTTCCCGAATTTTACCATAAGGGAAGGAGTTCTTGTTGCCGTCTGCCCCGGTGCCTCTGCCGAAGAGATGGAGGACCGGGTGATGCGGCCTATAGAAGACTTTATATTCTCATACAAGGAGGTCAAAAAAAGCAAAACACGGTCAAACGCTACCAACGGCATGGTGATGACATTTATCGAACTTGACGATAATGTGACTGACGCCGATGCGTTCTGGACCAAGTTCAATATGGGAATGCCCACATTGAAACAGGCGTTACCATCAAATGTGCTTGGAACACAGTTGATATCCAATTTCGGAGAAACTTCTGCGATTCTGCTTACGATGCAAAGTGACCAAAAGACTTACCGTGAGCTGAATGACTACATGGATGACCTTCTGGACCGACTGCGCACCATTCCGAGTGTAGGCACTTTGTCTGTAACCGGCTCACTTGATGAGCAGATTTATGTTATTGTTGATCCTGACCGTCTAAGCCAATACGCGATAGATGAGAAGACCATTGCCACTACACTTTTTGCACAGGGTTTCAAGACAACCAGTGGCAACATAAAGAATACAGGCTATACATCGCCTATATATGTCGAGAAGCCAATAAACTCTGTCAAGGAGATACAGGATCTGATTATTCTGTCGCTTCCTTCCGGACAAGTGGTACGTTTGAGTGACATTGCAGAAGTGAAACTCGAATATCCCGAGGCTGACAGTTACATCACCAACAACGGAGAAAAATGTATTCTTCTCAGCGTGGAGATGAAGCCGGGCAATAACATTGTCGAGATGGGTAAACTCGTGTCCGCACAACTTGCGAGTTTAAGAAAACTTTGCCCGAAGATGTCAAGATGTTCGAAATCACCAATCAGCCCGTTGTTGTCAACGACAGCGTCTGGGATTTCATGCGTGAGTTGCTTATTGCCATAGTTGCCAGAGTTATTGCCATTCTCCTTTTACTTCCTTTACGAGTTGCCCTCATTGCAGCGTCAACAATTCCTATCACAATATTCGTTTCAATCGGATTATTCTATCTGTTCGGCTTTGAACTCAACATCGTTACGCTTGCCTGTCTTATCGTGTCTCTCGGTATGATTGTTGACAATTCGGTCGTAATCATCGACGATTACGTAGAGTTTATCGGTGAAGGCATGGACCGTAAGGAGGCAACCCTGCGAAGTGCGTCGGAGTTCTTCAAGTCAATATTCTCGGCTACCTTGGCTATCTCAGTTACGTTCTTCCCCTTCCTATTTACAATGACCGGAATGTTCAAGGACTTCCTTTTGGATTTTCCATGGGCGATACTTATCATCCTGATGGGTTCGTTCATAATCGCTGAGTTACTCGTGCCCTTTTTGCAATACGCATTGATAAAGCCCACCAAGGCTAAGGAAATCAGCGAAAACAGTGGAGGGAAAAAACATTTCTCATTTCTGACTCTACTCCAAAGCAGCTATGACAAATTGATTACATGGTGTTTCAAATATCCTATCGGTCTATGTGCCATCACTCTGGTTGTAATGGTAATTGGTATATGGCTGTTTGTTAAGAGCCCTATGCAGATGATGCCTATTGCCGAGCGTAATCAGTTTGCCGTCGAGATATTCCTGCCGACAAACACATCAATAGAACGCACTTCGGAAATCGCTGACTCACTTGAAGCGATTCTTGCAAAAGATGATAGAGTAGTATCTATAGCCAACTTTCACGGTTGTTCATCGCCGCGATTTCAGACCACATACGCACCTCAAATCGGTGGGCCTAACTTCGCTCAGTTCATAGTCAATACCGTTTCTAACGATGCCACTGAAGATGTGCTCCATGAATACACATCGAAATATGAGGCTTATTTCCCTGATGCGGTAATTCTATTCAAACAGCTTTCATATAGCGATGCAGCATACCCTATTGAGCTGAAAATCTCCGGCAGTAATCTCGCCGAGCTTCAGGCTGTGAGCGATACTATTTTAGGAATAATGCGCCGCAATCCCGACATCACTATCCAAAGGACATCACTTGATATGCCCTCTATCGCCATACTCGTGAAACCGGATGCAGTACAGTTGTCTCGTATCGGGAAAACGACCGGTAATATTGAACTTGACCTTGCACTCCGATACAGCAGCGGCGTTCCGGTCGGTACCCTTGGGGATGGAAAGCACAGCACGGACGTCGTGCTTAAATCCACTGAAGCTGACCACTCGGATGCTAATGAATTATCAAACGGACTTCTTCCTACACTCGATATGACTTCAGTGCCTTTGAGCCAGATAGCTGATGTAGTACCCAAACCTGTATATGGTCAGATTTCTCATCTGAACGGAATCAAGACAATATATCTATCGGCCTTGGTTCCATAGGACAAAAATACGATAGATGTCACCTCCGGACTTATGAAAGAAGTTGACAAAGTTCCACTTCCCGAAGGTGTATCCGTTAATTATGGCGGTGAATGGGAAAGTACGATGACGGTGATACCTCAGATGGGAGGTGCTCTGATGATGGCTGTAGTCATTATATTCCTGATCCTCCTTTTTCACTACAAAAATATAAGATTATCAATATTACTTTTATTCACTTTGGTATTCTGTCTTCCCGGTGCCGGTTTCGGATTATGGATAGAAGGCATTTCAATCTCTGTAACAT
>CAMWZE010000361.1 GCA_947178685.1 uncultured Porphyromonadaceae bacterium | reverse complement strand
TGCTCGATAATTCTGACGATATTATGATGCAGGTTGCCGAGAATTTCCGCAAGCGTAGAGTTGAGAAGAATATTACCCGACAGCATATTGCTGAGCTGTCAGGTGTACCGTTATCCACCGTAGCACGCTTTGAACAGAAAGGCCTTATTGCATTTGAGTCGTTGATTAAACTTGCTATGGCACTGGGATATACTTCAGAGATAAAGGATCTCTTTTCTGTTCCCAAGTTTGACACAATGGAAGAACTCGACCTGATTCGTCAGAAAAGTAATGACAAGAGAGCTTACATTAAACGTAATAAGAAACGTAATCAGATATGAAGAAGACTGAAAAACTTAAGGTTCTGTTTCATGGACAACCTGTGGGAGAGCTTTCACTTACTCCTGATAATCGCCTGAACGTCTTTGAATACGATAAATCGTGGCTTGCCGACGGATTCAGCATTTCTCCGCTTGAACTGCCGTTGAAATCAGGTGTTTTCATTGCCAAACCCCAACCGTTTTATGGAAATTTCGGTGTCTTTGAAGATAGTCTACCCGATGGTTATGGTCGTTATCTTCTTCATAAGGCCTTACTCTGCAAAGGAATTAACGATGCAGATCTATCTTCTCTCGACAGACTTGCATTAGTTGGCGACAATGGTATGGGAGCCTTGACTTATTCCCCTGCCGTGTTCCTTGAGCAAGAGGAATCTGTAACAGATTTTGACCAGCTTCAGGAGATTGCTCTCGAAGTTCTTAAGGAACAGCAGGATAAAGATGCCGGTCTACTCCTCTACAATAGTGGTAATAGTGGAGGTGCAAGACCAAAAGCTGTATTCTCAGATGAGGAGGGACACTGGATAGTCAAATTCCGTCACATATACGATCCGAAGGATATCGGGCTGCAAGAAGCACGATATAATGAGGCAGCACGAAAATGTGGTATTATTGTACCTGACTTCCGGCTTGTCAATGGACGATATTTCACGTCCCGGCGGTTCGATATCGACAATAATGGAAACCGAATTCATACTGCCACTGCCGGAGGATTGATGTGCATTTCCCTCCGTGAGCCCTTTATGGATTATTCAAATCTACTTGCATTGACAGGATATATAACCCAAAGTCGTGAGGATGTCGAGCAGATGTATCGCAGAATGCTATTCAATTATCTCACTGATAACAAAGATGACCATTGCAAGAATTTCAGTTTCTATGTTGTCATGGATAATGATCTGAAGACATGGAGGTGGCGACTTGCTCCTGCATACGATCTTACCCTTTGCACAGGAGGCTATAACGGAGAACACGCTACCTCCGTCAACGGCACCGGATATCCCCGGCTGTCTGATTTCATTGCTGTCGGCAAGAAAATCAAACTTTCGGAGGATAGATGCCGGGAACTAATTGAGGAAGTCCGTTTCGGCTGCATGGAATTGTCCCGATATGATATAAAAGAATAATATTGCCAAAATAGATTTCGAGGGCATAGTTGATGGCGGAGTGAAACTTTCTCACTTCGCCATTTTTTCCGAATGGGATAAAATAGCACACAATAGTATATTCATTGCCTTTCGCGGTCGTTCATTATTAATCAAACTATTAAAAAAATACACTTCCGGATAAAAATAGTGTTGTGCATTTCGTTTTTAGCAATCGCCTCATTATACTTTTGCAGGATAAAATGAACACTAAATTTTATCCGTATGCAAAAACACTTAAATGCAATCCGAACGGTGGCGCTTATCTGCATGGCAGATAAGGCCGTCTCAGTCAGTTTTGCCGGTGCGGAAGACAGTCTTCCCCTCTCGGTAACAATCAACTCACTTCTTATCAATTTTCTGCTGTTGACCCTACTGTATTTCTCAGTAGAGTTCGCGGTGCGATTCTTTATCTGGCCGCAGACACGCAGCATACACGCTATCGCCGTATTCCGAAAGAATAAGAAAGCAGCTGTAGAAAAAGCCGAAGAACCGGAGCCCGTCAAACCTGTCTCTCCGCTTGAAACACCCAAAGCAAAGGAGGTGATCGCCTATACTCTCGGGACTTTTGCCGGGGTACTTACCAACGAGGAGCTGATGGCTCTTGACAAGAATCTGAAAGCGTTCATTCTTGGGGAAAGAGAGCTTCCGGCAGCTGTGAATCGCAGAATTTCTCATTTGAAGACAACCGACATTCATCATTTCGGCTGGAACATTGCGAGGCGTCTCAAAATCAGCAATGATGATATGGCTCTTTTCCTTAAATCTCAGTTCGTATGGCATCTGGACGACTCTGCGCTTAGCACCATCAGCAAGAAACTGTCTTATGCAATCGGGAAATCCACCATTCCGAAAGTCAATCCAAAGGCCCCCCTTTTACCATTCCCTCTTGCCAAGGAGTTAGGCGTATGTTAAAAAGCGGTGGAACTCTACAAATCAGATAAATAACCTGTTCACTCACTGGCTCACCGTTGCTGATACCCATAATTTTGCAGCAAATTCTAACACGTAAAATTTATGGAACAATCCAAAATTTCATTTGAATCGCTGCCTGAACTGGTAAGCAGTCTTGCCAGCGAAATCGAGGGTCTTAAGACTCTCGTAAAAGAGGCTCTTGGCAAGAAAACCAATGAGCCGGATAACCGTCTTGTTGGTATCGACGAGGCTTGCAAAATCCTACACCGTAAGAAATCCACAATCTACCACATGGTACGCGACGGTATTCTGCCCCACTATAAAGTGGGCAAAATGCTTGAGTTCCGTCCTTCGGAACTTATAGCATGGCAGGAGCAACACGCGAGCGAGGGAACAAAATCAACCGACGAGATCCTTAACGAGATGAAATCGGGTATGCGCCGACAGCCTAAATCCGGATGGTAATATGGAAGATACTGACGTAATGATGGACGGTGATCAGGAATTGACACCGTTCATCAGGGTTGGGACAACCTACTACAAAATTGCCTCGCAGCCTCAGCCGGATGGTTCGAGAAGTGTCAAGCGGCTGCGCTGGGAGAAGAATACCATCAGTTTTGATTTTGGTAAAGAGTATCTGCGGCAGATACCACGCTACAATGGCTTCTGTACCGTTCCTGTGCATATCGGCTACCGCCGGAACATCAATGGGTTCTATAATATCTATGA
>CAMWZE010000360.1 GCA_947178685.1 uncultured Porphyromonadaceae bacterium | reverse complement strand
CCAATAAATTATATCATTAATTTATGACACATACTTTATTATCTTTTTTGTATAACAATATCCTCCCCATTTTTGATTATTCCCCCATTGAGATTGCACAGGAATGCAATCTCAATGGGGGAATAATCAAGTTTCTATCAAAAAGGTTGTATCGATCGGATCTTAAAGATAGTTCTATCAGATATTGAGGAAGAGAGTCTCGAGCCAGATCACGACTATGCCGGAGAGATAGCCGATGAAAGCGAGCCATGTGATGCGACGAAGATACCACATGAAGGGAATTTTCTCGATACCCATGGCCACCACACCGGCAGCCGAACCAATGATAAGCATACTGCCACCGACACCGGCGCAGAACGTAAGAAGATGCCAGAAGAGACCGTCTTCAACGAAGAAGGACATATAGGTAGGATCGCTTGATGCGGCCACCATGGCTTCATTGGCCACAGGATACATCTCCATACATGCCGCCACGAGAGGCACGTTGTCTACAATAGAGGAGAGCACACCGATAATGCCGTTGATAACGTATACATCGTGGAATGTCTCGTTGAGCCAACCGGCAAGTTCCCCGAGAATGCCGGCCTGACTGAGCGCGGCCACAGCCATAAGGATACCGAGGAAGAAGAGGATGGTAGACATGTCTATCCTGGAGATGACCTGAGATACACGACCTTCGATCTTTCCGTCAAGACCATAGTGGCGCACGAGGATTTCTGTGAGGAGCCAGAGCACACCTAAAGAGAGCATGATGCCCATGTAGGGAGCGAGGTGAGTGGTAGCCTTGAACACCGGCACAAAGAGAAGACCGGCTACACCGCAGCAAAGAATGAGAACCGAGAGCCCTTTGTGATGATCAGACAGACGATAGCCTACACGCTCATCCTGCTCGTTAAGGGGCTCCATGGGAGCGGCAGGAATCATGTGGCTGGCGATGAGGACCGGCACAACAACTGAAATGAGCGACGGGAGAAGAAGATTTACAATCAGGTCTACTGAAGAAACGTAGTTCTTCATCCAGAGCATGATGGTTGTGATATCACCGATAGGAGACCAGGCACCACCCGCATTGGCAGCGAGGACAATGATACAGGCGAATGTCCAGCGTTCTTTCTGATCGGCGAGCATACGACGCAACATCATGACCATAATGATAGTGGTGGTCATATTGTCGAGCACAGCCGACAGAACGAATGCAACCATCGCGAGGATCCACATAAGTTTACGCTTGTTGGAAGCGTGGATCTTACTTACAAGAATGTGGAAGCCGCCGTAACGGTCAATCAGCTCCACGATAGTCATTGCTCCGATAAGGAACACTACAATCTCACAAGTATCGCCAAGGGCCTCCACCATCTCGGTTGAGATATTGGGGTCATGGCTACACATGGAGTAGACAGCCCAGAGAAGGGCACACATGATGAGTGCGAATGTGGCTTTGTTCACATGCAGCACGTGTTCGGAGGCTATCATAATGTAGCCAACGATGAAGATGATAAGCAGAGTGGTAATCATGCAGGGTGTTTGAAGGTTTATGGTTTAAGGTTTATGATACATTACATCGATGTGGAATTGTCAGGTGCCGTATCCGGGGCCTTGACAGCATATATATAGAGAGGACGGTAGGTGAGGGAGAGGGGAGTGACGGCAAGAAGTTCTCTCGGAGAACGGCCGGTGGCAAGGCCTCCGCCTACACCGGTCTCTTTCAAGTGTCGCAGGGTTTCACGCGCCGAATCAAATCTTATGATCATCTCCTCCTCCTCAAGTTTTGCAAACATGAAGAATTTCCCGATCATCTTTTCAAGTTCCTCGATACGTCGGTAGATTAGTCCGAATGGATTCACATCTATCATCTCGGCGAGATTCCCTGGAATAAAAGTGGAGCAGAGAAGGAATCCTCCCGGCCTCAGTAGTCGCGCAGCGTTTTTGAAAAACAGCTCGGGATTAGCAAACCATTGTATGGCTGAAGCTGATATGATTGCATCATAACTCCGGGAAGGCATTGAGTAAACCCATTCCTCGGCATCTCCGGTAAAGTAGTTTTCTACAGAGGCTATTCCGAAACGAGGAAGAGGATAAAGATCAATGAAATCCATCTCTTCAGGATGAAACCGTTGGGAAAAAAGTCTTGTGAAAATGCCACTTCCGGGTCCGATTTCGAGCACTTTCAACGGTAGAATGGGTGTGCCTCCGGGGAAGTCGGTGAGCCGTTCGGCAATTGTGCGTTGTGCTTTAGCCTGATCGTCATATGTGGGGAGAGCTTTATGGAAGTGTAGCCCCACCTTCTCCTTGGCCGGTAGAGCCGCCCGGATTATAGGCATCAGATCCACGTAATGAGGCTCATTGAGCACAATAATCTCCGGATGTGAATCATGTTTTTCCCAAGCTCCCTTTTGAGAAGTCATCGGGAATATTCGGTCATGCTTAGAAATATATGTGCGATGCCAATAAGAGGTAGGATTATCAGTAGACTTCAGAGCCTCGTCGGCCACAAATCTGAGTTCCGCTTTTAATTGGGCAATACTCACATTCTCTCCTGAAATCTCAGAAGATATGCTTTCCTGATCTGAGATAGAAGCTTCAGATATGGCGGGGAATGCTCCGGACTCGGATAGACGCTCGAAATTTTCTTTGCCACACATGCGCATTTGGAATTTCTTAAGATTCCGCTCATCGAGAGTAGCTTCGGTGCCCCTGAATATATCTACCGGTATCCCCGAATTGTCATTCACCGGAGTCTCCGTACCATTAACCGCCACTGCAAGGGAGAGACGGTCAAAGGGTATGGTTTTGGAGGCTATGAATACCCCAAGCGACCATGCGAACAGAGCAACCGTAGGATACTCATCAAAAATAGAATAGGGGAAGAGGAAGTCGGTATATCCGTAGACAATCATAACGTCCCATCCCGGAATATTGATATGGCGATAGAAATGCGGGCCGGTTGACCATCCTGCAAAAATGATGATCAATCGTCCGGTGTTTTCTTTATGTAGAAATGTATATTTCATCGCCTGCGATTAATTATATTTTCCATTATTCCGGAAGTATAGAGCAATTGCTCCTCAGAAAGCGCCGCGCGTAGAGAGAAGCGGATGCGTTCGCCACCGGGA
>CAMWZE010000359.1 GCA_947178685.1 uncultured Porphyromonadaceae bacterium | reverse complement strand
ACCTACGGCAGTGTTCAAGGGAATTGCACCGCCCCAAAGTTCGAAGTTGTTGTAGTATGCCCATGCACGCAATGTGCGTACTTCTGCTATATATCCCTTCAGCTGATCATCGGTCATGCCGATTGAGCCGGCATTGATTCTCTGGAGATCGTCTATAACCGTATTACACAAGCCGATTGTTTCCCAAGCGTGTTCCCATGCCTGACGGATGATGACTGACTCGGAATTCCATGTCTGAGTGGAAAGAACAAACTTCTGGGCCTCATCGTAGCCCCATGCTCCGCCATTCCAGGAACGCCATGCAATCTGGTCGGCCGGGAATTCACTAAGATACCAGAATAACTCCAGGAAACCGCTCTGAGCACTGGCATAGATTGATGCCACGGCACCTTTGACACTGGTCTCGTCCTGATAGTAGGTCGATGCGTCGATACGGTCGAATGTCTTTTCATCGAGATCGGTACATGAGGCTGCGCCGATAGCGAGTGCCGATGCTGACAGCAATGCGGCGGTATATTTATGTAGTTTCATTATTGTCTGATTACTTGTAAGAATAATTACAAAAACTAATCTGCTGTCACTATCCTTAACGGAACTTGAAGGTCACACCAAGAGTGAGCTGAGTTGCCATAGGATAAGCCGAGGTAACGTCAATACCCGGAGTAATACCGGTAGAGGTCACAGCGGAGGGATCCGTTCCGGTGTAGCTTGTGAGAGTAAAGAGATTCTTGGCTGCAAGATAAACCCGAAGGCTGTCGACCACCTTACGGTTTTTGAATGGCACGGTATAACCGAGAGTTACATTTTCAAGCTTGAAATAGTCGCCATTCTCAAGGAAGTATGATGATATCACACCGCCACCGCTCCATACATCGCGGTCTTTGAGATATGTGCTACGGAGCACATTGTCGCTACCACTACCCTTCAGGCCCATACCATATCTACGCATGTTGAAGATCTGGAAACCGAATGCACCGTTAAACATCAGGCTCAGGTCGAAGTTGTTCCATCTGATGGTGTTGTTCCAGGTAAGGAAGTGCTTGGGAGCGCCATCACCGATGTAACGCTTATCTTCAGGATTAGCCGCCGCCGCAGGGATTTTCTCACCATCCTTGTTATACACGAGCATATCGTGAGCTTCATTGACACCGGCATACTCATATCCCCAGAACTGTCCGATTCTGCCACCTTGCTCCACACGGAAGAAGTATTCACTTGTTCCTACGCCCGGCTTCTGATAAAGATCAAGATAAGAAGCCTGATAGATCGAGTTGGAGAGCTTGGTGAGTTTTGAAGTGCCGTAAGAGTAATTGATACCGGTGGTCCAGGTGACGGGACGATTCACCACTGCATCTACAGAAAGAGCGAGCTCCACACCGGTGTTGCGGATAGTGCCCACGTTCACGAGGATATTGGGATACACATAAGGGGGCTGGGGAGCTGTATAGTTGTAGAGAAGATCCTTGGATCGACGGTCGAAGTATTCTATCGAACCGTAAATGCGGTTGAACAGCATGAAGTCGACACCATAGTTCATACTTGAAAGCTTCTCCCAAGCGAGGTCCGGATTGGCGTTGTTTGACGGACGATAACCTGTGACCCATGAACCATCAATGAGATAGGTGCCATTATTAGAATAAGTAGCCAATGATTCGTATGCCGCGAAGTCGCTACGTCCTGTGATACCGAAAGAGATACGGGGCTTCAGGCTCTGCACTGTCTGAACATAATCTCTAAGGAAAGGCATCTTGGTCATCTCCCACGCAACAGAAGCAGATGGGAAAGAACCCCATTTTCTGTCGGATCCGAATTTTGTAGAACCTTCATGACGAATGGAAGCAGAGGCGATGAGCATACCTTTCCAAGCGTAGTTGATACGTCCGAAGAAACCTACAAGTTTCGATTGAGTGCGGCTTGCCCACATCTGAGCTTTTCCATCAGCCAGCCAGCTGCCGGCACCTATACCCCACCAGAGAGGTTTGTCGAATGTGAAGTCGTTATTCTGCTCAAACATGGCGTCATAGTTGGAGCGCTCGAACGAGTAACCTCCCACGAATTTCACATCATGATCGTCATTTACAAATCCATAGTTTACAAGCCACTCCAGACGATCGGTCCACCATTTATTGTACTGGATTGAAGCACGTCCTTTATAACCGCCCCAATAAGATTCACCGGACGTAGAGGGAGTATAGTAGTCACTCTTGAGATCGTTGTAATCGTATGAATAGGAAAGCGTAGTGCTGACGCTATTGTGCTCGTCGCTCCAGATATTATATTTCACATCGGCTGTGCCGAGAAGATATGTGCGCTTACCCTGGCTCGTGTTCACCTTAAGATGCTGAACCGGGTTTTTAATATCGGTAGGAGATGTAGGCTGATAATAGCTGCCATCCTCATTAAATACGGGAATTGTAGGGTTCATTCCAAGAGCGGTGTCAAACATTCCGCTGTCGCCCCAATCCTCATTCACGCGGCGAGCGTTAAGAGAGAAGCTGAAACGGAGATGATTGTCGACTGCATTGGCTGCGACTGCGGCACGGCCACCAAACTCCTCTCGCTTGCTCACAATGTCAAGACCGTTGGCACCTTTATAGTTCAACGAGGCGGTATAGTAGCCACCCCCGGCGAGGGCACCATCAATCGAGACATATTGGTTGGTGTCGTAAGCAGTCTTACGGGTGATAAGATCATACCAATCGGTGCTTGCGCCGTAGTCATGGCCACGACGTGCAAGACGCCACTCATAGGGCGACAGTACCTCAGGTTTATCTTTTGCAAAAGAGAGTGCAGCATAGGAATCGTAGGTGATCACAGGCTTGCCGGCCTCTCCCGTACCCTTCTTTGTAGTGATAAGGATCACACCGTTTGCACCGCGTGTGCCATAGATAGCTGCGGATGCGGCATCTTTAAGCACCGACATAGATTCGATATCCTGAGGTGCTATTGTGCGGATATCTCCACCAACCACACCATCAATCACCACGAGCGGGCCATTACCTGCGCTGAGAGATGTGGCACCGCGCACCTGAAGATCCGCGCTTCCGTTCGGGTCGGCAGCGGCAGTGCTCGATACGTTAAGACCGGCCACTTTACCGGTGAGCATCTCCATAGGGT
>CAMWZE010000358.1 GCA_947178685.1 uncultured Porphyromonadaceae bacterium | reverse complement strand
TCTATCGGCTGAATATCTTCCGGACATTTGGTGACAATCACCATATCGGCGCGGTTCACCTGAATCTTACTCTCCCTTAAGCGACCGAGGGGCAAGAGTTTGTCTTCATATACCGGACGGTTATAATCCATCAGCAGCACCGACACTTTCGGCTTTACCCATCTATGCTGGAACGCATCGTCAAGCACAATCAGCTGAAGATCGGGAAAGAGTCGCTGAAGCTCCTCTATCCCCTTCCGACGATTCTCACATACAGCCACATGTGTCCGTATGCCGAATTTCTGATATATCTGAAATGGCTCGTCACCGATCATCTCGGGCGTGCTGTGCGCATTGGCGAGAACGAATCCCTTCGTCTTACGCTTATATCCCCTGCTGAGGACTGCAATCTTGTAGTCGGCAGCAAGATTGGTAATGATATATTCCACATGTGGAGTCTTTCCTGTGCCACCCACTGTGATATTTCCCACACTTACTATGGGTATATCATACTCCACCTCCTTAAGAAAGCCCTGGTTGAATAGCCAGTTGCGCACGCCTGTAACCGCCCCGTAAATCCACGAGAGCGGTGTGAGCAACGCCACCATCAATTTATCTTTCTTACTTTTCACTGTCTTTCTGATTCAACTTTTGAAAGTTTTCGTCTGAAACTTCCAAATTACTTCCTTAAATCACCATGCGTAAGCACGGCCGAATCCGACTTGTATATATGGCATACGGGCTTGAACCGGCTTCTGTTGCAATATTGTGCGGGCACACTTGACTGCCAACTCATCATAGTCTCCTCCCAGAGCTTTCACCATTGCATCTTCTACTTTCATGTTGGAGAGCTCAGGTATATAATCCCATACAGTAGACTCAAGAGTGGGATAGACCGCTACATCATAGCTATCGTCAAGGCCACTCTCATCAGCGGTCCAGTCAATAGCATCACGAAGGCTTCCAAGCTCATCCACAAGCCCTATCTCCTTGGCTTTCACAGCATCCCATACACGCCCTTCGCCGATTACACGAACTTTCTCCTCGCTCATGCCTCGGCCCTTAGCCACGCGGGCCACAAACTTGTCATAGCCTCGCTCCACGAACTTCTGCATCGCTTCCTGCTGTTTCTCTGTCATAGGATAAAAGAGTGTCGGGAAATTCGCATCGGGATTGGTTGACACCGTCTGGGGAGTTACTCCTATCTTGTCGGTAAGGCCTTTCACATTTGGGATTAACCCGAAAATACCTATCGAGCCTGTTATGGTAAGGGGATCCGCAAAGATCCTGTTTGCACCGCATGAAATCCAGTAGCCTCCGGATGCTGCGTAATCACCCATCGACACCGCCAGAGGTTTACCCTTGCTCTGGAAGTAATCAAGAGCCTCCCCTATCTGTTCGCTACCAAAGACTGCGCCGCCGGGTGAGTTGACGCGAAGCACCATACCCTTTACATTATCATCTTCGGCAAGCTCCACAATCTGCGGAACAAGCTTCTTATAGTTGATGGTGGAGCTTCCCCCTCCATCTACAATCTCTCCGGTGGCATAAAGCACCGCCACCCGTTTCTTAGCCTTATATGCCGAGCCCCAATCAGTCTGAGAAAGCAACGCAGAGGGTGAGGTAAACTTAAGCTTCTTCACATCGCTGTTAACAGCCTTGGCTATGATGCTGTCCATCGACCGCTCATAAACCAACTCATCCACGAAACCGGCCTTGACATCTGCCTCGGCAGGCTCAAGGAAGATGAAATCCTCACTGATCGCTTTATTAATCGACTCCTTGGAAAGTTTCTTACGGCTCTTGCCGATGTTCTCGCAGATCACACTCCACAGATTATTGTAAAGTGTGTCGAGCTGTGCTCTCGCCGGCTCGCTCATCTCATTGAGGATGTACGGCTCCACTGCCGATTTAAAAGTACCTACTTTCACCACCTGGAACTGCACTCCAAGCTTGTCAAACAGATTCTTGAAATACATGTTGGTTCCGCCGAGCCCCTGCAGCATCACTTCTCCACCCGGATTAAGATAAACTTTTCCGGCTGTGGAAGCAAGATAATAATCTCCCATACCGTAAGAATTACCGTAGGCTATGATCGGCTTGTCGGTAGTGGATGAAAATTCTACAAGTGCATTTCTCAGCGCGTTGAGGGTGGCCGGTGAGGCCGACACACCCCCACACTTGAGATATATGGCCGAGATGTTGTCATTCTCAGCAGCCTCCTCTATAGCGATCACAAGATTCGACAATGTCTGTGGTCTTTCCACATCTCCTTGAATAAGCTGCATGTAGTCGAGCTGAGTAGGTGTCTCGCGTTCCACGATAGCTCCTGAAAGATCAAGTGTTAGCACGCTACCCTTCTTTATCGAGTCGGGCGTGGATGTCGATACACCTAACTTCGCCACTATTCCTATACACACAAGCACAGCCACCACCCCGAAAAGCACCAGTGCTATCCAGGCCCCCACGAAGGAGGAGAGTGTGTTCATAAAAAACTTTTTCAGCATGTCAAATCCCGTTTAGATGATATTCTATAGTTTGTCAAAGTGAAGCTATCACTTTCTTGATCTCCTCTGCAAGCGCATCGGCCTTCTCCATTGTAGAGGCCTCGCTGTAGATGCGGATAATCGGCTCTGTGTTCGACTTGCGGAGATGAACCCAGCTGTCGGCGAAGTCAATCTTCACGCCGTCAATATCCGTAATATTCTCATTGGAAAATTTCTCCTTTACAGCTTCCAGTATCGCATCTACATCGATATCGGGAGTTAGCTGTATTTTATTCTTGGCAATGGCATACTGAGGATAGCCGGCTTTAAGTTCGGTCACTTTCTTGCCGCTCTTCGCCATGAGGGTCAGGAAGAGTGCAACGCCCACAAGTGCATCGCGTCCATAGTGAAGCTCGGGATATATTACTCCGCCATTACCCTCTCCACCTATGATGGCTCCGGTCTCCTTCATCTTTGTCACTACATTCACCTCTCCCACAGCGGCTGCTGAATATTCGCAGCCGTGAGCCCGGGTGACATCGCGCAGTGCGCGTGAGCTGCTGAGATTGGATACGGTGGAACCCGGAGTATTCGAGAGCACATAGTCAGCCACAGCGACAAGAGTGTATTCCTCCACAAACATCTCACCATTC